>CAJXIK010000099.1 GCA_913054445.1 uncultured Bermanella sp. | reverse complement strand
GCTTATTTCAATGCACTTGCCCCCTTGATCTATACTTACACCATCGATACAGGATGCAAACCATGAGTGAAGACAGCACAGAATATGAAATGAGCGATGCAGATGTATTTAGTCGTGGCAGCCTCAAGCTAAGCTATGACCTGTTGCGTCAGGCTAATCCTAGTTTGGCGTTGCAGGTGCGCAACATCATTAGTGGCGAGCCGTTGCCAAAAGAGGGGGTGGATAATACCAATAAAAATAGCGACCACTTTCGCGTCACGCTGGATTCGTTTCAGGTACGTGCCGTGGTCGAGGGCTTGATGGCATACAATCAGAATGAGGTTTTGGCTAAGAAACAGCCGGGGTTGGCGGTGATGGCGAAGGCATTGATGGAAGATTGGATCGTGCTGGCGCGTAAGATGGTGAGCGAATTACCCGCTCACCAACGGCCTTAATGACGCTTGGCGCACCCCGCTAACCGGCCATGGAGATAAAAACACCATGGCCGGGTTGGGCGGAGCGAGCGTGCTCGGTTACTCGAAAGGCTGGTCTTGCTCGGCCTGTTTTATTAACAAGGCAGGCGGTGTGAAGCGCTCACCATATTGCTCGCTCAGTTGCTTGGCGCGCTGGTAGAAGTTACGCACACCGTATTGGTTTACGTATTGAATGGCACCCCCTGTCCAAGGCGCAAAACCCAAACCAAAGATAGAACCGATGTTGGCATCGCGTACCGAGGTTAGTACCTTCTCTTCGTAGCAGCGCAAGGTCTCTAGCGACATTCTAAACAACAGGCGCTCCTTAATGTCCTCGAACGGCAGTTGCACCTCTTCTTTCGTGAAGCGGGTTACTAGCTCGGGCCACAGCGATTTCTTGCCTTCGGCTGGGTACTGGTAGAAGCCTGCGCCGTCAGATTTACCCGGGCGTTTAAACTCATCGACCATGCGCAAGGTGAGCTGCTCTGCCGCATCCACGGCTAAGGTGCCCCCTTCGGCCTCGATATCGAGACGGGTCTGGTCGATGATCTTGCGGCTTAGGTTCATGCTCACTTCGTCTTGAATGGCCAATGGCCCGATGGGCATACCCACCTGCAGCGCGGCGCTTTCAATTACCTGCGGGTGTACACCTTCGGCCAGCATAGTGAGGCCTTCGTTGATGTAGGTGGTAAAGGTGCGTGAGGTGAAGAAACCGCGGCTGTCGTTCACCACGATTGGCGTCTTGTTGGTTTGCAACACATAGTCGAAGGCGCGCGCTAGGGTCTCATCGTTGGTTTTCTCGCCAACAATAATTTCCACTAACGGCATCTTGTCCACTGGGCTAAAGAAGTGCATGCCGATAAAGCGGTCGGCGTGTTGCGAGGCCTCGGCTAGGCCGGTGATGGGCAGGGTCGAAGTGTTAGAGGCGAAGATTCCTTCCTTGTCCATGAACTGCTCGGCTTCTTGGGTGACCTTGGCCTTCAGATCACGGTTTTCAAAGACGGCTTCGATAACGAGGTCGCAGCCTTTTAGGTCTGCGGCGTTTTCGGTGGGGGTGATGAGGGCGAGGATGCTGTCCATCTTCTGCTGGCTCATGCGTTGACGGCTAACTTTTTTCTGCAATAGGTTTTCGCTGTAGGCCTTGCCTTTCTCGGCGGCTGCCAAGCTGACATCTTTAAGCACCACGGCAATGCCCGCTATGGCAGAGCTGTATGCGATGCCCGCGCCCATCATGCCCGCACCCAATATGCCCACCTGTTTAGTGGTGTATTTAGGAATCTGCTGGGGGCGAGAGCCACCGGCCTTGATTTCATTTAATTGGAACCACAGGGTGCCAATCATGTTTTTAGCCACCTGGCCGGTGGTTAGCTCGACAAAGTAACGGGTCTCGATACGGCAGGCGGTGTCGAAGTCGGTGAGCGCACCCTCGGCGGCGGCAGCGATGATTTTTTCGGGGGCGGGGTAGCAGCCCTTGGTTTTCTTGCGCAAGATAGAGGGCAACATGGCCAGCATCTGCGCGACCTTTGGCGACAGTGGTGTGCCGCCAGGCATCCTGTAACCCTTGGCATCGAACGACTGCGCCGCCTGTGGATTGGCTAAAATCCAGGCGCGGGCCTTGGCCATCATATCTTCGGCGTCGCTGGCCAGCTCATCTATGATGCCGTCTTTAAGCGCGGTTTGGGGGTTAACTTGCTTGCCTTCTAGTAGGTATTTAAAGGCTGCTTCTAAGCCCAGCATGCGTACCATGCGTGCCACACCGCCGCCGCCGGGTAATAACCCTAGGCCCACTTCGGGCAGGCCCAACTTGGTTTTTGGGGTGTCGATGGCAACGCGGTGATGACAGGCTAGGCAAATTTCCAGCCCGCCGCCCAATGCCGCGCCGTTGATGGCCGCCACTACGGGCTTACCCAGTGTTTCCAGCGTGCGCATGGGCGCTTTTAAGGCTTCAATTTCGGCAAAATATTCGCTGGCTTGTTCTGCTTTTATGTTAATTAGATCGTTAAGATCGCCGCCGGCAAAAAAAGTCTTCTTGGCCGAGGCAATAATAATACCGCTGATAGAATCGGCCTCTTGTTCGATGCGCAGCACGATGGCCTTGTACGCATCGTTAAAGGTCTTGTTCATGATGTTGGCACCCTGGCCTGGTAAATCCATGGTTAGGGTGACGATGTTGTCGCTGTCTTTTTCAAAACGAATGGCTTCAGTCATGTTAGTTCTCCTTATCCTGCTAGACGCGTTCAATAATGGTTGCGATGCCCATGCCACCACCTACACACAGAGTGCATAGGCCGTAACGCTTTTCTTGACGCTCTAGCTCATCGAGGCAAGTGCCGATGATCATGGCTCCAGTGGCACCCAGTGGGTGACCCATGGCGATGGAACCCCCGTTAACGTTGATTTTTTCGCTGGGCACATCTAAGTCTTTTTGGAACTTCATGACCACCGAGGCGAAGGCTTCGTTAACCTCGAAGATGTCGATGTCTGCTACGCTTAAGTTGGCCTTGGCCAATGCCTTACGCGCGGCAGGAGCGGGGCCGGTGAGCATGATAGTGGGTTCGGTCGAGGTGAGTGCCACCGAGACGATGCGCGCACGGGGCTTGAGGCCTTGTTCTTCACCCGCCTTTTTACTGCCAATGAGCACGAGAGCCGCGCCATCGACGATGCCCGAGCTGTTGCCTGGGGTGTGGATGTGATTAATCGCTTCTACCTGTGGGTACTTGAGCTTAGCGGAATCATCGAAGCCCATTTGCCCCATTGCCTGGAAGGAGGGCTTTAAACCCGCAAGGCCAGCGGCGGTGGTCTCGCCACGAATGAACTCGTCGTGATCGAGGATAACCACGCCATTCTGGTCGGTGACCGCCACCAGTGACTTATCGAAGTGGCCTGCGGCTTGTGCGGCGGCGGCTCTGCGTTGCGACTCGGCGGCGAAGGCGTCTACGTCTTCACGGCTAAAGCCTTCTAGCTCGGCGATGAGGTCGGCACCTACGCCTTGCGACACGTAGCCGGTGTGAAAGCTTGAAGCGGGGTCAAATGCCCAGGCACCGCCGTCGGCACCCATGGCCACGCGGGACATGGACTCGACGCCCCCCGCCACCACTAAGTCTTCCCAGCCCGAGGCCACCTTCATGGCGGCGGTGTTCACCGCTTCTAGGCCTGAGGCACAAAAACGGTTTAGCTGCACCGCAGAGACGGTCTCGTCCCAGTCGGCCACCATGGCGGCAGTTTTGCCGATGTTGCAGCCCTGTTCGCCAACGGGGGTCACGCAGCCGATGACCACATCTTCGACCTTGCTGGTGTCTAGCTGGTTACGTTCTTGCAAGGACTTCATCAACCCCACTAATAATGACACTGGCTTTACTTCGTGCAGCGAACCGTTTTTCTTGCCCTTGCCCCGTGGTGTGCGGATGGCATCAAATATAAATGCGTCAGTGCTCATGATGGACCTTTAATCTTTTTAATTATTAGAAAATAACAAAGCGTTAGCAGCTTAGCCTTCTACTGTACCCCCCCACCGCTTCTCGGATATATGGCCATTTCAAACTTAAACGGTGGCGGCAAGCGTCATCGATGATGAAAATAGTGGCAATTCTGTGCATGAATAGGCCGCTTAAAAAAATGGGCACGGCGCTGTGAAGGGCGCTAATATGCCTGTTTAAGGCATAGTTTAGGAGTCCCCATGGAATACAAGAGCTTTACCGTCACCCTCAAAGATCATATTGCTCATGTACAGATGAGCCGCCCGCAGGCCATGAATGCCATGAACATGGATTTCTGGCAGGAGCTGCCACAGATCATGCAGACGCTTGATGCCTCTGGTGAGGTGCGGGTGATCGTGTTGTCGTCCAGCGGCAAGCATTTCTCGGCGGGCATGGACTTGGCCGTGTTCAGTAACCCTAATGCCTTGCCCATGAGCGGTGACCCAGGCCGCATGGCCGAAAACCTGCGCCGCGTGGTGATGCAACTACAGGCCGCCCTAAGTACCCTAGAAGACATTCGCATCCCGGTACTCACAGCTATTCAGGGTGCCTGCATCGGTGGCGCACTGGATATGGTGTGTGCGGCTGACAGCCGTTATTGCAGCGCAGACGCCTACTTCACCATCAAAGAAACCGAGTTAGGCATGACCGCCGATGTGGGTACCCTGCAACGCTTGCCTAAATTAATGCCGTCGGGTGTGGTGCGTGAGCTGGCTTACACTGGGCGCAACTTAGGCGCGCAGGAAGCGTTGCGTTTGGGCTTTGTCAACCAAGTGTTCGACGACCATGCCACCCTCATAGATGGGGTGATGAGCATCGCCGCACAAATTGCCAAGAACTCCCCCCTAGCGGTGACGGGCTGCAAAGAGATGATCAACTTCAGCCGCGATCACACCGTGGCCGACAGCCTGAAATACATGGCCACCTGGCAGTCGGGCATGTTCCGCGCCGCTGACATGCAGCGCTCGTTTACGGCCAAGGCACAAAAGCAGAGTGCCGAGTTTGAGGGGTTGTGGCCAGTTAAGGGTTTGTTTGAGCTGTAAGCCCCGCCAAACCCCATGGGATTTCGCCGCTAATTTGTTATCCGCGACAGAAAGTAAGGCGGCGACGACGGCGAGCGGCTATAATTGCGCCAGAATCAATCTGAGAGAATCACCATGCGAGTGTGCGGCGTAGAGTTAAAAGGTGGCGAAGCCATCATTTGTGTTTTAAACCACGAAAAAGGGGCCTTCAACGTGAGCGAGCTGCGTCAGCGCATGTTTGCTGTGTCGTCTTCTATGCCCACAGACAATATCCGTGAGTTTCAGGATACGTTCGAGAAACTCATGGAAGACTACAAGGTGAATGAAGTAGTGATCATAGAGCGTGACCAGAAGGGCAAGCATGCCGGTTCTGCCACCAGCTTCAAGCTAGAGGCGGCTATTCAGCTGTTGAATATGCAGGTTTCTACTATCTCCAGCGCGACCATCAAAGAGCAGCTTAAACGCAACCCGTTACAGGCCGATATTGACGAACTGGGTCTTAAGAAGTTCCAGCACTCAGCCTTTAAAGCCGCTTATGCCTTCCAGAATCAGAACATCTATTTAAGCGAGCGCGGCGCAGAATAGCGTGCTGACCGGTCACCCAGTGGCCGGTGTTTCTCCCCCTCTAATACCTCCCTTGCCATATCTTTGTTGTCCTGCCCTGTCATGGCAATGCTTACAAAAAACTGATTGCCAAAAAAATCCCATGTGCTTTAATACTGGTTATATTTACAGTAATCTAAGCTTCTGGCCTCGAACCCGTGCATGACTAGGCTTTGGTAAAACTAAAAACAGGTGATATTACAATGGATCAGAATCGTCAAAAAGCACTCGACGCGGCGCTAGGGCAAATCGAACGTCAGTTCGGCAAAGGTGCCGTCATGAAGATGGGTGACCAACCCGTCGAGGCCATTCCTGCTGTTTCCACCGGTTCTTTGGGGCTAGATATCGCGTTGGGCATTGGCGGCTTACCCTATGGCCGTATCGTCGAGATCTACGGCCCAGAATCCTCAGGTAAGACCACATTGTGTCTGTCTGTTTTGGCGCAGGCGCAAAAGCAAGGTAAGACCGTGGCCATCGTAGATGCCGAGCATGCGCTGGACCCATTGTACGCCGAGCGTCTAGGGGTCAACCTAGATGAACTGTTGGTCAGCCAGCCAGATACCGGCGAACAGGGCCTAGAAATCGTAGACAGCCTAGTGCGTTCCGGCGCGGTGGATATCGTGGTGGTGGATTCGGTGGCGGCCTTAACCCCTAAGGCAGAAATCGAAGGGGACATGGGGGATCACCACGTGGGCCTACAAGCCCGCTTGATGTCGCAAGCCCTGCGTAAGCTCACCGCCAACGTTAAAAATGCCAACTGCTTGGTGATTTTCATCAACCAGATTCGTATGAAGATCGGTGTCATGTTTGGTAACCCAGAAACCACCACGGGCGGCAACGCCTTGAAGTTTTACTCATCTGTGCGTTTGGATATTCGTCGCACCGGTGCGGTTAAAAATGGCGATGAGGTAGTGGGTAACGAGACACGGGTTAAGGTGGTTAAGAACAAGGTATCGCCTCCGTTTAAGCAGGCCGAATTCCAAATTGTTTACAACGAAGGCATCAATCTCGCGGCCGAATTGGTTGATTTGGGTGTGAAGCTAGGGTTAGTCGACAAGGCCGGTGCTTGGTATGCCTATAAGGGTGACAAAATTGGCCAAGGTAAGGCCAACGCCTGCAAGTTTTTGCTAGAAAATCCCGACGCCTTCAAGGAAATCGAAGATCAGATTCGCGCTCAGTTGTTGGTGACAAGCAAGAGAAAAGAGCAAGATGACGAGCCTGCCCCCGCTGACACGAAGGCGGCCAACACTAAGCCTAAAGGCAAGGGTAAAGAAGGCGCGCAAGTAAAAGCTTAATATTGATAGCTGCTTTATTTATCAGTCTTATCAGAGGGCGCCTTTAAGTTAAGTTATTTTAGCTGCTCGGTGATGAACCTCTTTTATTGGCGGCCTAAGTGACATGACCTATGGCTGGGGTTGATAGTAATGAGGTGGTTTTTGGCATGGATGCCAAAGCAAGCCCCCAGGGAGGGGTTAACGGCGACCTCAGTACTATCAATTCCAGTCATGGGTAGGCGGGTTCATATATTGAATTCTGAGTTTTTTCGATGCCCGTGAAGTTAAATCCGCACTTTAAAAAGGCCAGCCTAGCTGGCCTTTTTAGTATGCACAGGATGTGCGGTATACCGCAGTGCCAAGGATGGCAAGGAGCGGATATGCAC
>CAJXIK010000098.1 GCA_913054445.1 uncultured Bermanella sp. | reverse complement strand
GATCAGGCGGACTCCACAGATTGACCCCTGTGCTTATTTTAATGCGATTGCCCTGTGAGGCCGAGTCTAATTTCTTGGAGGCTTAGAGGTTCGCTGGTATAGTGAGCGCCATTTCATAGTCGCAGCCAGTGGCGCTGCCAGGCACATGATTGGCTGAGATGCCGCCCACGTCGGCCTACCCATAAGAATCTAAGGAACCCGTCATGAACATGGTACAAGCGCTCAATGCAGTGGTGGCCAAACAGGATTTGAGTGAGCAGCAGATGTCTGCCGTGATGGAACTCATCATGACGGGGCAGGCCACAGATGCACAAATAGGCGGTTTTCTGGTGGCCTTGCGTCTAAAAGGCGAGACCATAGATGAAATTACCGGCGCGGCCCGTGTCATGCGCCGCCTCTCAAGCAAAGTAGAGATCAGTGGCGATCACTTAGTAGACACCTGCGGCACGGGTGGCGATGGTGCCAATATCTTTAACGTCTCCACCGCCGCCGCTTTTGTGGTGGCGGCGGCGGGTGGCAAAGTAGCCAAGCACGGTAATCGCAGCGTGTCCTCCTCCACCGGCAGCGCCGACGTACTGGAGGCGGCCGAGGTCAATCTCAACTTAAGCGCCGAGCAGGTGGCCCGTGCGGTGGACGAGATAGGGGTAGGTTTTATGTTTGCTCCCGCCCATCACAGCGCCATGAAACACGCCATCGGCCCTCGCAAAGAGCTGGCCATGCGCACAATTTTTAATATTCTTGGCCCCATCACCAACCCAGCCAGCGTGCCCAATCAGGTGCTAGGGGTGTTCGATGGTGCCCTGTGTAAGCCCTTGGCCGAAGTGCTGGGGCGTCTCGGTTCAAACCATGTGCTGGTGGTGCATGCCAAAGATGGCCTCGATGAAATCAGCCTGTCTGGGGTCACCACCGTGGCGGAGTTAAAAGACGGCAAAGTGACGCAATACGAAATCTGCGCCCAGGACTTCAACATTAAAGAGCAGTCCTTGGCGGGTTTGTCTGTGGGTAACGCCGCGCAAAGCCTCGCGCTCATCGAAGATGCTCTGGGCAAGCGTGACACCGCCAACGGAGTAAAAGCCGCCGACATGATCGCCCTCAACGCCGGGGCGGCCATCTATGCCGCCAACTTGGCCAGCGATCTAGCGCAAGGCATCGCCATGGCAGAAGATGCCATCAGCACTGGCCTAGCCCTGGAAAAATTAAAAGAATTAGCGGCGTTTTCACAGGTCTTTAAATAAACGCCACGCCGAATGTTAGCGAGAACAAGATGAATACCCCAACGATTTTAAAGAAGATCATCGACCGCAAGTGGCAGGAAGTGAAAGCACATTCTGCCCAGGTTTCCATCAACACGCTGCTGGCCCAGGCCAACAACCAGGATGCCTGTCGTGGCTTTAAGCAAGCCTTGGAGAGCAAGATCGCCAGCGGCCAGGCGGCGGTGATCAGCGAAATAAAGAAGGCCTCGCCCAGCAAGGGAGTGTTACGTGAACACTTCGTGCCCAGCGAGATTGCCCAGTCGTATGAGGCAGGTGGTGCCGCCTGCCTGTCGGTGCTCACCGATGTGGACTTTTTTCAGGGGGCAGATGACTACCTAGTACAGGCTCGAGCCGCTTGTTCTTTGCCTGTGTTGCGCAAAGACTTCATGGTAGACCCTTATCAAATTGTGGAAGCCAGAGCCATGGGAGCCGATTGCATCCTGTTAATCGTCTCGGCCCTAGCGGATGCGCAAATGAAAGAGCTAGACGACTGTGCCCGCGAGCTGGGTATGGACGTATTGGTCGAGGTGCACGATGAGGCCGAGTTTGAGCGCGCCCTCAGCTTGCCTGCGCCCTTGTTGGGCATTAATAACCGCAACCTGCATACCTTCGAGGTGACGCTGGATACCACCTTTAACCTATTGCCGCGTATTCCCGAGGGCACTCTGCTGGTCACCGAAAGTGGCATCATGGATGCGAATGATGTGAACGCCATGCGTGAAAAAAATGTACACAGTTTCTTGGTGGGCGAGACCTTCATGCGTGCCGCCGATCCGGGGGCGCAACTTAAAGCATTATTTTTCTAAGCGGGCAGGCTTTACTCGGGAAAGGCATCGCGAATGGCAAACATCGCATCTAGGTTTTTGTGCAGCACCTCCACTAGCCTAGGGTCAAATTGCTTGCCTTTTTTCGCGTCTATTTCTTCTATTATGTCTGTCATTGGCCAGGATTTCTTGTAACAACGCTGACAACCTAGGGCATCGAAGACATCGGCCAGTGCGGTAATGCGCCCGGCGATGTGAATTTCTTCGCCTTTTAAGCCTTTAGGGTAGCCCCCACCCTGCCAGTGTTCATGGTGCTGAGCGGCGATGATCGCGCCCATCTTCAGTACCTCGTTGTCGTCACTCTTTAATAAGTCAGCCCCCAGCTGGGCATGGCTTTGCATTACCTCCCATTCATCAGGGGTGAGCTTGCCCGGTTTCTTTAATATGTGATCGGGAATGGCAATCTTACCCACATCATGCAGTGGGCTGGCCAATTTAATTAAATCAGCTTGGGCCTGATCTAGGCCGTATTCCAATGCCAGTAAATAGCTGAAGTGAGCCACCCGCTTCACATGGCTACCGGTTTCCTTGGAGCGTTGCTCCACCGCTTCGCCTAATATATAGGCCAATTCTTTTTGGCTGGCGAGGATCTCTTCCTTGAGCAGTAAATTTTCATAGGTTAGCGCCACGTTGCTGGCATAGATATCCAGTAACTGCATGTCGATGTCGCTGAGCTCATGCTCGAGGGAGACATACAGCAGGTTCTCTCCGCCATGGCTGGTGGAGAAATAGCCTGTGTAGGCACCTTCTTGGCTAAAGGACTGCTTATCTCGCAAGGCGTGATCGAAGGCGTGGTTGACGGTTTGGGGTAGCTCACTGCGCTGCTTAGTGGTGTACTCAGACATGTCGCCGGAGGCCGCCAAGACGCGGAAGTCTTGCGATGCTTCGAGGTCTTGGTTAAGGCTAGTACAGTAAAATAAAGCCCCGTTGATATGCAGTAAGTTGCATATTTGGCGCAGCACCGCCGAGGCGAAGATAGACAAGTTGTGGGCTTCGAAGATTTCGGTGCTGGCCAGCACCACCTGCTCTAAGCTGCGCCTGTGCTGGTCTAGGACACAGATATCACGGTATGAGCGCAGGGCGGAATAGAGTAGGGTGAGCAGTTTATTGCTGGTGAGTTCGGTTTTGTCCTTGTAGTCGTCGATGTCGTAGGCGAGGATGATCTCTTCTTCTGGGGCCTGGCCCGGTTGCCCGGTGCGCAACACTAAGCGCGTGTAGTGGTTGTGCTGTACCGAGCGAATATGGCGCACGAGCTCTAGGCCTGCTTCGTCGGTTTCCATCACCACATCTACTATGGCCAGAGCAAAATCGTCGTGTTGCGCCATGAGCGCCAGGGCTTCCTTGGCGCTGTAGGCATTGCTAACCTTTAGGGCGCGGCCATCGAAGTGAAAATCGCGCAGCACCATCTCGGTGACCTGGTGAACTCCTGCCTCATCGTCCACCAGCAAGATATGCCAGAAGTCTTCACTCTGGCGAGATGTGCGCGATGGTTCGGGTTCGTCTGCGAATATTGAATCGTCCATACCCTAGCACCTGCACTCACTGATCTGTTGAGTTGAGTATAGACCGTATGCGTGAGGGTGTTGCTAGGGTATTGAGAGTGCTACAGGGTTTCTTTACGGCTGGGGAGCGTGGCGGCGTTGCGCGCACCAAATACCACCATGGTCTTGCCCTTCACACCCACTAGGCCCTGTTCTTCCAGCACCTTTAGTACGCGCCCTACCATCTCGCGGGAGCAACCCACGATGCGGCCGATTTCTTGGCGTGTGATTTTAATCTGCATGCCGTCTGGGTGGGTCATGGCATCCGGCTCCTGGCTTAAATCCAGTAAGGCCCGGGCCACGCGACCGGTGACATCGAGAAATGCTAAGTCACCAACCTTGCGGGTGGTTTTACGCAGGCGGCTGGCCATCTGTTCGCCGATGAAATAGAGGATCTTGGGTTCCTGCGCGCTGATCTCGCGGAACTTGTTATAGCTGATCTCGGCCACTTCACATTCAACCTTGGCTTTAATCCAGGCCGAGCGCGGATTCATCTCATCGAACAGGCCCATCTCCCCAAAGAAGTCCCCTTCGTTGAGGTAGGCCATGATCATCTCGCGACCATCATCGTCCTCGATGATCACGGTGACAGAGCCTTTGGTGATATAAAAAAGCGAGTCGCTCTTGTCGCCAGCATAGATAATGGTACTGCGCGCAGGATAACGACGACGATGACATTGAGATAAGAAATAATCCAAATGTTTATGTTTATCTGCCCTTAACCCTGTATTCATATATTGACCGCAACCATTAAATCTATATTCATTATTGTTTATAGCACTAAGCCGAGTGATTATGCACAGATTGCGGGGAATAGGTGAATAACCTAGGGGCGAAAGGCATAAATGTTCGGTAAAGATGCCAATTTGAGAGCCGCGTCTTACTTCGCCTAGGTAGAAGGTCGTGTGTTGGCGATAATCTAGCCACGGGCTGTGGCGCTTAATTGCAGTGCATGGCGGCTGGCTGTTTATGGTAATCTAGCCAGCTTTAAACGTACCTTTTTATGCTGAAATCGGCTGTGGAAGTATTGAAATTATGAAGACGAGTGTTAAGTGGGTTAAAGATGCCATGTTTCTGGCCGAATCGGGCAGTGGCCATTGTGTGGTCATGGACGGCCCCGAAGATCACGGTGGTCGTAACATGGGGGTGCGTCCCATGGAGATGTTGCTGATGGGCCTTGGGGGCTGTAGCAGCTTCGATGTCATGAGCATTCTGAAAAAATCTCGCCAAGACGTGGTGGATTGTGTGGCCGAGTTAGATGCCCAGCGTGCCGATGCGGTGCCCAGTGTGTTCACTAAGATTCACATGCATTTCATCGTCACGGGTTACCACTTAAAAGACGCTCAGGTGAAGCGTGCGGTGGCACTCTCGGCCGAGAAATATTGCTCGGCCAGTATCATGCTGGAAAAAGGCGGGGTAGAGATTAGCCATGACTATGAGATTGTCGAACTGAGTGAGCAGGCTTCATAGGCGAGTTTGTCAGATGCGGTAACAGGTCTTGGTCATGACCTTAGACATAATAGTCATGCCAGCTTGAAACCAGCCAGGGAAGACCACGCCACCGGCCTCTATGGCGGTGGTGGCATGCCTTAGCTCGTCCTCGTACATGCCCTCTAAGATGGCGCGGCTGCGTAAATCTTGTTCGGGTAGTTGCTCTAGGTGGGCACTTAAGTGGGCACAGACCTGATGTTCGGTGGCGGCCACAAATCCTAGGCTCCACTTATCCCCTAAGGCACCCGCCAGCGCCCCCACCGAATAGGACATGGCATAGAAGGCTGGGTTTAAGATGCTGCTGTGGCTATTGAGTTCGCCGAGGCGCTGTTCGCACCATACCAAGTGATCGACCTCTTCCGCGGCGGCTTCTTCCATAGCTGCACGAACCTCCGGCAGGCGCGCGCTCAGAGATTGCCCGCGGTACAGGGCTTGGGCGCACACCTCACCACTGTGGTTGATGCGCATTAATCCGGCGGCGTGTTTCTGCTGTGGCGCATCCAACTGGGCGTGGGGTTCGGCTTGAGCGGGGGAAACACGGTGTGCGCTGGAAGCGCCCGGGGCGAGGGTTTTTAAAGCACTGTCCACATGGTCGATGAACTTATCGATGGCTGAGAGTGAGCGCATAGTGGAAGACCCCAATGTTGGTGAGTGGCGGCCGTCATGTTAAACAATTTCACTTGGTGGTGCATGTTTAAGATCAAGAATAAGACGACTTCATGACGTTTCTTTGCTGAATACGTTGTGCCAGCACCTGTTGCAGTGCCCGTGCGCTCACCGGTTTATCAACCACCTGGTGAATGCCAGCCTGTATCACGCTCTGCTGCTGGCTGGAGATGGCCTGGCCGGTGAGCATGATTTTCAATAGTTGGTGATTGACCTCAGGGTCTTGCTGGATGTGCTTGGCTAGCTGAAAACCATCCATGATGGGCATATTTTGGTCGATGAGAATGATGTCGTAAGGGGTTTTTAGGTTGGCCTGGTTGCGCAACATGGCCAACGCTTCTTTGCCGCCATAGGTGGTATCGGCGTGCATGCCCCAGCTCTTGGCATAGCCCTGTATGACTTTCCTAAGGGTGCTGTTGTCGTCCACGATGAGCATGGAGAGCCCTTGCAAGAGATCCTGCTGGTTAGACTCGTCAACGGCGGCGGCGGTGAGGCTAAACGGCGTGGAGAAGCTAAAGGTACTGCCGAGGCCAGGGGTGCTCTCCACATACAGCTCGCCGCCCATTAATTTCACGAGCTGTTTGCACAGATCCATGCCTATCCCGCTGACCGGTACCTCATCTGTTGAGTTATCCGTGCGTAGGAATAAGGCCTTTAGCTCTTCTTTATGCATGCCGTCGCTGGTGTCCCGTATGGCGAACAATAAGTGTGGCTGGCCCTGCTGAGACTGCCAGCGGATGCGCAGCTCTACCTCTCCGTGTTCGGTATGGACGACGGCCTTTTCTAATAAGAAATCGACTAGGGTATGCAGGCGGCGCTCATCGATCATTATGTGTTGGGGGATGCTCGGCGCTAGGTCTAAGACCAGTTCTATGTTCTTTTGGTTGGCGCTGTGTTGAAAGCGTAGCAGGGTATTTTCCAGCAATTTCCCGAGATCCACTCGGCTCTCTTCCAGTTGCAAGCGTCCGGAGGTGATTCTGGCATAATCGCTGATGCGATCGATCATGCGCAATATATCTGCGCCCGAGTTTTGAATGGTTTCCACATAATCTCGCTGGGTATGGCTTAGCGGGGTCTCATTTAATAGCTCAGACATTCCCAGTACACCGTTCATTGGGCTGCGTAATTCGTGGCTTATATGAGATAAAAATAAACTATTACGCTTGCCTGTGGTGGATACCTCAAGTTTCGGTGGGCGTCGGAAGTAGGGCAGCATCATGCTCATGCTGGCAAAGAAAATGAGCGTGGTGGTGGCCATTACCACGCCTAGGGTGTCGAGCGCGAAGACCTCGTTGGGCCATGCTAGGTAAGCGAGCTGCCAAGCAATATATAGTAATAAGATAAAATTGCCGATGCTGAGGCTCGTGTCGATGCGGGTGGCTTGTTTCAAGACAAAGGTACAGGGTAATAATGAGCAGCTTAATATGATGGCAGCAGGGGTGTTGAATATGAG
>CAJXIK010000097.1 GCA_913054445.1 uncultured Bermanella sp. | reverse complement strand
GGCAACCTCAAATAGAAGCACTAAATCTCTGAGCTGGCGGATGAATAAAGTGATACGCTTCAACGTTGAATTCACGAATTTACAACACAGTGTCCATTGAGCGGTCGGCCTGTTGGCAAGCAGATATCATGACGAGTTCGAGTATCGAGGTGGACATTCATATCTCCCAGGAAGAGCTGCAACGAGCCTACCAGGGGGTGGAGCAAGTGTATGCGCAAGCCACAGATGGGCGGCGCATCCGCTTTCCGGTGCGCATCTTGTGGTCATTCATTGGCCATGACGGCATCCATGGCCGATTTTTGATTCATGTCGGTCAACATAATAAGTTTGAATCTGTGGTGCGGATTTCTATATAATAAGCGCCGCATTTTTTCAATAGGGTCTGCCAGTGTACGATTTAATCCTTAAACTCCTGTTCAAGCTCGACGCCGAAACCTCACACGAGCTGACGCTTGAGCTATTGGGTGCCGCCAAACGTTTAGGGGTATTGGGCTTGTTTGCGTCTAAGGTGCCCGCCCAGCCGGTGGATCTATTGGGTTTAACCTTTGCTAACCCGGTGGGGCTGGCGGCGGGTTTGGATAAAAATGGCGATTACATCGATGCCTTGGGCAGCCTCGGCTTTGGCTTTATTGAGATCGGGACGATCACCCCGCGCCCCCAGGATGGCAACCCTAAGCCGAGATTATTCCGTCTGCGCGAGCACCATGCCATCATCAACCGCATGGGCTTTAATAATAAGGGCGTGGACCACTTAGTGGCACAGGTTAAGAAAAGCCAATATAAGGGCATCCTAGGCATTAATATCGGTAAAAATTTCGATACCAAAGTAGAGGACGCCGATCGTGATTACGAAATTTGCCTAGAGAAAGTCTATGCCCATGCCGATTACGTCACGGTCAATATCTCCAGCCCCAACACCCCTGGGCTGCGTACCCTGCAATTTGGTGATTCTCTCAAGTCGTTGCTGGGCACCTTGAAGAAGGCGCAGCTGCGGCTCCAGCAGCAACACGGCAAATACACGCCTATTCTGGTGAAAATCGCCCCCGATATGGACCAGCAAGAAACCATCATGGTGGCCAATACCCTCATAGAAAATGAAATGGACGGTGTCATCGCCACCAATACCACCCTCGACCGTGAGGCGGTGGCGGGTCATGAATTTGCCGAGGAGGCTGGCGGTTTGTCCGGCGCGCCGGTGCAGGTTCGCTCCGATCAGGTCATTAAGTGGCTAAGCGTGGCTCTAGACGGCAAAATGCCGATCATCGGGGTGGGTGGCATCCTTAATGGAGCCAGCGCCGCCACTAAGATTGAGGCGGGGGCAGCATTGGTGCAAGTGTACAGTGGCTTTATTTACAAGGGGCCGAAGTTGATTGGCGATGCCAATGAAGCCATCGCGGCGGTGAAGGTTTAACGGCTTTTAGCTGGCAGTCTTAAATCGCATTAACTGTGAACATTAAAAAGGGCTCTATTGAAAAGAGCCCTCTAAGTGTCCTGCTATTGGTGTTAGATAAGTGGGAGTTAATAAATGGGTGTCAAATCGGTATTTTATGGACTCCGGCCACACCGGAATAGCCATCCCAGTGATCGCAACGGCCTTCACGCCATCCGTTCATCCAATTAAAGTGGGCAGCACCATCTGGGCATAAATCTTTAGAACGCCCCTGTACACCTGCCATGAAACCTTTTCTGAATGCTCGGCGATCCATATCGCGCTTCTGTCTTCTCATAAGTTGTTTGCCTCTATATGAAGATCAGTAAAAGTGATGATAAAGAGTATAAAGCTAACATCACGAATCTCAGTATGCTGAGAATGAGGCGGCTTGTTAATGACTTAATTACTATTTTAATTGTGATTCTTAGACCTAAAAGTTATTAGCTTTATAAGCCCATGATTTCCTTAATAGTTTTATGTGTAGATAAAAAAAACGCCGCCCCAGTTTTTACTAAACTTATGGTCGGCACCCCTGATATAAAAAGTAGATATTAAAAGTTGATTAAATTATGAGCGCAGAGAACGACGTCCAACAGCGGCCTGCTCCAGAACAGGCCATGACCATCACGTGTCCCAAAGGGCTTGAGCAGTTGTTGGCCGATGAAATCACCGCGCTGGGCGCGCAGCAAGTGAAATTGGGGGTGTCTTATGTGGGTTGTCAGCCCGACCAACTAATAGGTTATAAAATTTGCCTGTGGTCACGCTTGGCCAGCCGAGTGCTGTGGCCGTTGGCGAAATTCCCCATAGATGACGCACAAGACATGTACCAGCAGCTTATGCAAATTCCTTGGATCGAACACTTCAGCGACCGCCAGACCTTCCGTGTGCATTTCAATGGCAGCAACGATGAGATTCGCAACACACACTTCGGGGCTCTTAAAGTAAAAGATGCCATCTGTGATTATTTTCGTGACGTGAGCGGCAACCGCCCGGATGTGAGCGACAAGCCCGACGTGGGCATCCATATTCGCCTGTATCGCGACGAAATATCCGTGTCGTTAGATTTCGCCGGTGACTCTTTGCACCGCCGTGGTTATCGTCAATCCCAGGGTTTGGCACCCTTGAAAGAAAACCTCGCGGCGGCCTTGTTGATTCGCGCCGGTTGGCCCGCCCTCATGAAGACGCAAGAGGCGGCGTTACTCGATCCTATGTGTGGCTCGGGTACCCTGCTCATCGAGGCGGCGCTGATGGCGGCTGACATCGCCCCGGGCTTGCTGCGTAAACAGTTTGCCTTCGAAAAATGGAAGAAACACCAGAGCCCAGAGTGGCAAGAGATGCGAGCGCAGGCTCAGCAACGCAAGGAACAGGCACAACAGGGCGATCTAGAATTAACCATCGCCGGTTACGACATGGACCGAGAGGTGATTGCTAAGGCCAAAGACAACGCGCGGCGGGCTGGGGTGATGCACTTCATTCACGTGGCACCGCAACCGCTGAGCGAACTCACGAAAGAGAAGGGCCTGCCCGAGACAGGCTTGATCTTATGCAACCCCCCCTATGGCGAACGCCTGAGTGATGAGGTGGCCATAGGATCATTGTATGCGGCCATGGGGCACAAGATTAAACAGCATTTTGCCAACTGGACGCTGGCTATTTTTACCGGTAATCCGCAGCAGGCTTATCAGTTTAAGATGCGCAGCGATAAACAGTATCAGCTGTATAACGGGGCCATCGCCTCGAAGCTATTTGTCTACAAGGTATCGGCGGTTTCCTCGCAAAAAGTGCAGCAACAGACACCCACCGAGGTGATTACCTTAAACGACGGCGCGCAGATGGTGTGTAATCGTCTGCAAAAGAATGTGCGTAAGCTCAAGCCCTGGGCGAAAAAACAGGGTATCAACTGTTATCGATTGTACGACGCAGACATGCCGGAATATGCGGTGGCCATCGACATTTACGACGATTGGGTACACATCCAAGAGTACGCACCGCCTAAGTCGGTGGACCCAGATAAAGCACAAAATCGCTTGCGTGAGGTGTTGGATGCGGTGCCGGTGGCGCTGAAGATGGACCGAGAAAAAGTGGTGCTCAAACAGCGTATTATGCAAAAGGGCCGCAAACAATATGAGAAGCAGGATGAGCAGCAGCAGTTACTGGCGGTGCAAGAGGGCAGTTGCCGTTTTTATGTGAACCTAAAGGACTACCTAGACACCGGTTTGTTTTTGGATCACCGGCCCATCCGCACCGACATAGAAGCCTTGGCAAAAGACAAAGATTTCTTAAATTTGTTTAGCTACACCTGCACCGCCAGTGTACATGCCGCCATGGGAGGCGCGCTCAGCACCGTCAGCGTGGACATGTCGACCACCTACCTAAACTGGGGCAGGAAGAACCTCACCCTAAATGGCTTGCCCGAGAAGAATCATGAATTCATTCAGGCCGATTGCCTGCAATGGCTCAAAGAGGCGCAAAGATCGCCGCGCCGCTTCGACATCATCTTCATGGACCCCCCTAGTTTTTCTAATTCGAAACGCATGGATGGGGTACTGGATGTGCAGCGTGACCATGTGGGGCTCATCAAGGATTGCATGGCGTTGTTGCGCCCCGGCGGGCAGTTAATTTTTTCAACTAACTATCGGCGCTTCAAGATGGACCATGACGCGCTGCCTGAGTGTGTGATAGACGACATAAGTGCCAAGAGCTTGCCTAAGGATTTTGCGCGTAACAGTAAAATTCACCAGTGCTATGTCATTGAACCCACCTAACCTGTGGTTCATGTGGCTTTATGATTAACTTAGCCGTGCCTGCAACAGCCAAACGGTGCCGTAGCTCGCCAACACAAAGGCGATAAACGCCAGGCGGCTGTACCATTTTAATGTGTTGGCAAAACTGTCCTGCTCGCCGGTGCTGATGAGGTAGGGCAGGCCGCGCGGCGGTTTTTCCATGGTATGAATCTCCGCTTCATTTAACCGTTCTTTGCTGAGGTTGTCGGCTTCCAACTTGGCGGCTAGGCGCACCAGTTTCCACTCGCGCGCGTCCAGCGTGCCGTCGTTGTTTTTATCGAACTTGGCCAGCAGTTCTTGATAATTGGCCTTCCAGCTGCCGATGATGTTGGCTACGGCTTTGCTCTGTTGAAAACCATCGCTTGCACGTACGGTTTTAAAATGCCCCAAAGCATATAGGGGGGTGTTTTCTGTGATGAGTTCTTCGCTGTAGCGATAGTTACCATATTGTAAAAAACGGTCACTGCGCTCAACGCTCTTAAGAGATGGGCTGGGGGACATGCCATACCAAGTGTTTTTAAGATGGGTATGAATAGATGCGCCTTTTTGGCTCAGCAGGCAGTGACCTGTGGTGTCATCTAAGCGAATAGGGTGGGGGCTGCTGCCCGATTGCACGGTGCGCCAGCGGGTGCTCTTACCCGTATCTATCTTGCGCTCGACCTTAAAGCGATACCAGATACAGGCCTTGCCTGATAACGGCGATGCCAGTATTGACTTGGCCACCAGCACGGCACGGCCTTCCAGTTCGGTGAACCCTTGGGCGGCGGAACGAATCTTGGAGGTGGGGGTGTCTTCAATTAAACGGGCAAACCGCAAATACCTCACAAATGCCCACAGACAAAATAGCGTTATCGCAGCAGGAAAAATTAAAAACCCCCAGAATTCTGCGGGGCTTAGTTGCTCAATATTATTTAGATCAATTCTCATGCTAAAGGTTTAATTAAAGAGTTTTGCAATGTTGACGTCTTTTAATTCAGCCTCTGCAAACTCCAATAAATCGGCGGCCTTAAAGTTAAAGCGCGAGGCGATTAATACGTCGGGAAATTGCTCGATGCGCACGTTATTGTTGTTCACGGTTTCATTATACAATTCGCGGCGATCGGCGATGGTGTTTTCCAGAGAGCTGATGCGACTCTGAAGTTGTTGAAAGGATTCGTTACTTTTAAGTTCGGGGTAGGACTCGGCCAGTGCAAACAGGTTGCCGAGGCCTGCCCGTAAGGTGGTTTCAGCACGCCCCACGGCCTTGACGTTGCCGCTTTGTCTGGCGCTGGCCACCCCAGAGCGCGCGCGAATGACTTTTTCTAGGGTGTCCTGTTCGAATTTCATGACCTCTTTACAGGCGGCCACCAGTTTGGGCAGTTCGTCGTGGCGTTGTTTCAGCAACACGTCGATGTTGGCCCAGGCCTTAGTGACATTATGCTTGAGGGAGACGAGGCCGTTGTACAGGGTTATGAAGTATAAAGTCACGGCGATGGCCACCCCAAGAATGACCCAGTTTTCTGTGCTCATGTGCTTGCCTATTCACTATTAATATCGGTATTTAGTATGGATGATGCCGCACGGTAACCTGTAGGCGCAACAATGCCAATGCTGTCCACTCTAATAAGCCAAGTAGTGTCACTTAAAGCGCAATTAAAGCCTAAAGAAAAAGCGCCCGCGGCCGATGTTAATGACAAATGCCCAGAGTATGTTGCCATGATCACGGTTTCCGCATCCCTGTTTCAGTCCTCTTTTCGCTCCGAGCGTGAGCCTGCCGTTAACTCCCTCATAAAAGGCGGTAATGGCTCGGGTGGCGAGCAGTCGGCCAGCCACAGTCTCATGCAGAGCCTCAAGGAGAATATGGGGCTGGATTTACGCCCAGAGCAAACGGTCAAGGAGACCATGTTCGATGCTGATGCGGTGATGGATACTGTACTCAAGCATGTTAACAAACGAATCGAGCAGGCCGCCTCTAAGGGGGCCTCAGAGCAAGAGTTAAGCAGCATGTTAGCGGCGGCTCGCTCTGGGGTGGAAACCGGCTTTGCCCAGGCTCGTGAGCAAATCGACAGTCTAGGCAAGCTGGAGGGTGAGCTGGCCGAAAAAATAGACAGCGCCGAGGGTGGCATCTATCTGGGCATAGATAAGATCGAAGAGGCACTGTTTACACCCCTAGAGCCCAGTGACGATGAGGCCGAACTGTCGGCACCCGCCACCAATAGCCTGCAATACCAACAGAGCTACCAACAGCAGAAAAACAGCTTCTCATTTGACCTCGTGACCCAAGAGGGTGACAAGGTCACCATTAGCGCGATGAGCGATTATGCACTGTATGAGCAGGCGCTTGAGTATTCGGGCGAACAGGGCTCAGTGAGTGCCTCCGCTTTCAGCGAAGACCGGAGTTCGGGCTACGACCTCAGTGTACAAGGGGATTTAAATGAGGCAGAAATGAGCGCCATCGAAGACTTACTGGGCCAGGTAAATAGTCTGGCCGCTGAATTTTATCAGGGCGACCTCGCCACCGCCTTCGATATGGCGCTGCAACTGGACAGCGATGGCGAGCAAATAGCCCAGTTTAGTTTAAATTTGCGCTCTCAACAGGTCAGCGCCTATCAATCTGCCGGTGCTCGAGACTACGGCAGGCAGGATGCGTTGCCGAGAGGTTTAATGCAGCCTCTGGGGCAGTTCGCCACGGGTTTGCAGGATGCAAAAGAGACCGCTAACCAATTTCAGCAGCCCAAGCAGCTGCTGGAGGAATTATTCAAGCAGATGGATGACAACCCTAAGCTGCACGACATGCTACGGCCCATGCTGGACAAAATGGCGGCATAGTGGTCTGGGAACATGTTAACCTTGTGGCCTCTTCATTAAACTTGGTTAATTGTGAATATTCAGTTATTAGGCACCACGGGCTGTCATCTATGTGATGTGGCCGAAAAAATCATGGGCCAGTTGTCCCCGGCGTTGGCTCTTAAGGTTGAAAAATTGGACATTGCCAGCAGTGACGCACTGGTAACGCAATATGGCATGTCTATTCCGGTCTTACGCAGTGATTCTGGCCAGGAACTCTG
>CAJXIK010000096.1 GCA_913054445.1 uncultured Bermanella sp. | reverse complement strand
CGGTAATCATCCACCACGATGGCGTTGTTGACACTGCCACCCAGAGCCAGGTTTTGCGAACGTAAATATTCGACGTCACGCATGAAGGCGAAGGTACGCGCTCGGCTCACTTCTTTAACAAACGAAGTGGTGGAAAAATCTAGGCTGGCCATTTGGTTATCATCATCAAACAGGGGATGATCGAATTCGATGGTAAAGCTAACCTTAAAGCCGCTGTATGGCAGGAAGCTGGCAGACTTGTCGCCGTCGGTGACCGTGACCGGCTTAGTGATGCGAATAAACTGTTTGGCCTTGTTTTGCGCTTCGATACCCGCCGATTGCAACAAGAACACAAAGGGACCGGCACTGCCGTCCATAATAGGCACCTCGGCGGCGCTTAATTCCACATAGGCGTTATCTATGCCTAAACCCGCCATGGCCGATAGCAAGTGCTCTACGGTGGAGATTCTAACGTCACCACAGGTGAGGGTGGTGGCCAGCGTGGTATCACCCACGTTGAGGGCCTTGGCCCTAATCTCTACCGCCGGCTCAAGATCGGTACGCACAAAAATAACCCCTGTATCCACAGGCGCAGGGCGTAGGGTCAGATAAACTTTTTCACCCGAATGCAAACCGATGCCGGTGGCTCTGATGGTGTTTTTAAGAGTACATTGCTTAATCATCGATACTTCACTTACTCAAACGTACAGCGATTGGCTATTATAACGCCAAATTTCATTTTAACTAGCCTGCACTAATCCGCCTGACGACGCAAGAAGGCAGGGATATCTAGGTAATCCATGTCTTTACTGCTATCTGCGTTCGCCCGCGCCTGATTTTCTGGCTGGGTATTGCTTTGGCGGCTGACGGTTGGGCGCTCTAGCTTCTTATAGTCTAGCGTGCCATCGGCCTTAGTGACGGTGTTGTCCACCACTTTCTTCGGCAGGCTATCGAGATTGCCAAGCCCAGTCGCCACTACGGTCACTCGTAATTCATCGGTCATGCTCTCGTCGATGACGGTGCCCACGACGATGGTGGCGTCTTCGGAGGAGAATTCTTCGATGGCATCGCCGACCTCAGAAAATTCGCCCAACGACAGATTAGTGCCGGCGGTGATATTCACTAAGATGCCACGGGCACCCTCTAGATTTACATCTTCCAGCAAGGGACTGCGAATAGCGGCCTCAGCTGCTTCGCGCGCGCGCTCTTCACCACTGGCGAAACCTGTGCCCATCATGGCCTGCCCCATCTCGGACATCACCGTGCGCACATCGGCGAAATCCACGTTGATCATACCGGGTCGAATAATAAGGTCGGCAATGCCCTGTACCGCGCCCAGCAAGACGTCATTGGCCGCCGAGAAGGCATCCAGTAACGAAGTATTTTTACCCAATACCGCCAGCAGCTTTTCATTGGGGATGGTAATTAAAGAATCCACATGCTTGGCTAGCTCGACCAAACCCGCCTCGGCCAACTTGATGCGCTTACGCCCTTCAAACGGGAACGGCTTAGTGACCACGGCCACCGTGAGGATGCCCAGCTCTTGTGCGACTTCGGCCACAACCGGAGCCGCACCCGTGCCCGTGCCACCGCCCATACCGGCGGTGATAAAGACCATGTCGGCACCGCTCAAGGCTTCGGAGATACGCTCACGATCTTCCATGGCTGACTGGCGACCCACCTCTGGGTTCGCCCCAGCACCCAGCCCCTTAGTGACCGTGGAACCCAGCTGCAATACCGAGCGCGCCGACATATGCTTAAGCGCCTGCGAGTCGGTATTGGCGCAGATAAAATCAACCCCACTAACCTGGCTGCTCACCATGTGCTCTACCGCGTTACCACCGCCGCCACCAACACCCACCACTTTAATTACCGCGTTGTGCTGGGGCTCGTCTACCAATTCAAACATATCGCTATCTCTTTGCGTCATCGCCCTTCTCCTTATTATTATTTGACAGGCGCGTTACTACTATTATTAACGCCCATTAAATATTAAAAATTCCCTTTAATCCAATTTTTTACGCTCTCGAAGTAACCCGCAGGGGCTTCTTCTTTGCGCGCAAATACCAGTTCGCCTAATTGGTGCTTAGCACCGTAAATCAATAATCCCACCGAAGTGGCATAAATAGGATTGGCCACCACATCGGCCAGACCTTCTACCCCTAATGGTTTAGCGAGGCGCACCGGCACGTGAAAAATCTCTTCGGCCAGCTCCACCGCCCCTTCCATCATAGAAGTGCCGCCGGTGAGTACCACCCCGGCGGCGATCATGTCTTCAAAACCGCTGCGGCGCAATTCCGCCTGAATGAGAGTAAACAACTCCTCATATCTGGGCTCCACCACCTCGGCCAATGCCTGCCGTGACAAGCTGCGCGGCGCGCGCTCGCCCACGCTGGGCACCTTAATAAATTCGTCGGCACCCGCCAATTGGGTGAGTGCACACGCGTATTTAATCTTAATGTCTTCGGCATGCTGAGTAGGGGTACGCAACGCCATGGCGATATCGTTGGTGACTTGATCACCGGCGATGGGAATCACCGCAGTGTGCCGAATGGAACCTTCGGTGAAGATGGCAATGTCTGTGGTCCCCCCGCCTATGTCCACCATGCACACACCCAGCTCTTTTTCATCGTCGGTCAACACCGCATAACTGGATGCCAACTGTTCGAGAATAATATCGTCCAGCGCCAGGTCACACCTGTGTACGCATTTTTCAATGTTCTGCGCCGCATTTAAGGCACCGGAGACCATGTGTACCTTGGCCTCTAGGCGTACCCCTGACATGCCGATGGGCTCTTTAATGCCCTCTTGCATATCGATCACATATTCTTGTGGCAAGACATGCAGTATCTTTTGGTCGGCAGGAATGGCCACCGCCTTGGCGGCATCTATCACCCGCTCGAGGTCAGACGGCTGCACCTCACGATCCTTGATGGCCACAATACCGTGACTGTTCATGGCGCGAATATGGCTGCCCGCAATACCGGCATACACAGAGTGAATCTGGCAACCGGCCATGAGTTCGGCTTCTTCGACAGCACGTTGAATGGACTGCACGGTGCTCTCGATGTTCACCACCACACCTTTTTTGAGGCCACGGGAAGGGTGGCTGCCTAGTCCCACCACTTTTATGCTGCCATCTGGTGACACTTCGCCCACGATGGCCACCACCTTCGAGGTGCCGATATCGAGGCCAACAATTAATTTATCATCTGCAGCTGCGTTCATCTTATTCTCTCTCTATCCCTGTACCACGGCCTGAAACTCTTTTTTCCAAGCCACTGCAAAACCTTGTTCATAGCGCATGTCTATGCGGCGTATGCGCGACACATCAAATTGGTGCAATACATCTTCTAGCTGCTGCAACCCTTGCATGGCCTGGCTGCTGTCCAACCATATTTGAAAGTCATCTGCATATATCAACTGCCATCCCGAGGCGGTGTTATTCAATGCCAGCAAGGATAAGCTGTGGCGCTTGCCCCAGTGATTAAATAATTGAAAATGCTGCATCACTAGGCGACTGCCACCGTCGCGCCCCTTTAATTGCGGCAATTGTAATAGAGCCAATGCCAAAGGCAAGACCTCTCCTGACTGACTTAACATGCTCCTGCTATTCCAGATCGCCACCGGCTGTTCTTCATGGAGGGTGAGCCGTAAGGTATCGGGCCAGACTTTCTCTGCCTCTACGTGGGCCACCATGGGCAACTCGCGCAGGCGTATCACCACATCTTCGACACTCAAGGAGATAAACCCGCCAGGAAAGGTGCCCACTAATGCTTGGCGCACTTGCTCTGTAGATACGTGCTCGAGAGGCCCGTCGATTTGCAGCTTATGGATATCCTTATTGATCAAAGGCATGGTTAATAACACCACCGAGACCACAAGACAGGCCAGGGTGATCACGGCAGATACCGGTTTCAACCAAGGCAAGCCATCTAGATTTATGAGCGACTCGCGGCGCTGTTTGATGCGCACCGCACCCTTAGCCTTCATTCTTAAGTCGCCCCCGCTGCGCTTACTATTTTTAGCACTAGCTGTTCGAAGTCGATACCCGCGGCGCGCGCGGCCATGGGCAGCAAGGAATGGTCGGTCATGCCTGGCACCGTATTCGCTTCTATTAACCAGAATCGTTCATCTGCATCCTGCATGAAGTCCACTCGCCCCCAGCCTGTGCCGTCTAACGCCAAAAATGCGCCTAATGCTAAGGCCTGCAACTCTCGTTCCTTCGCCTCTGTTAGCCCACAAGGAATTAGGTATTCGGTGTCGTTCTGCTGATATTTGGCCTCATAGTCATAAAAATCGTTGGCAGGCTTAAGCTGAATGACTGGCAATGGCTCGCCATCCAATATGGCCACGGTAAATTCCTTGCCCGCCACGAACTGCTCCGCCATAACCGGTGAGCCGGTTTGCTGAGCCTCATTAAAGGCAGGCGCTAACTGTTCAACCGCCAGCACTTTGCTGATGCCAATACTAGAGCCTTCGAGGGCTGGCTTGACCATCAGAGGGTATCCCACCTCAGCGGCAAATGCCGTTAACTGCGCCACATTTGCGACCTGTACAAATTGCGGAGTGGGCAGCTGCAGGCTCTGCCAAATTAACTTAGTGCGCCATTTATCCATGCAGATGGCGCTGGCCTTAACGCCACTGCCGGTATAGGGCAGACCGTAAAATTCCAGCAATCCCTGTATGGTGCCATCTTCCCCCCCCACGCCGTGCAGGGCGATGAAGGCTACGGCAAACTGATGCGCGTCTAGCTGCTTGATGAGATCGTCACGGGTATCGACCTTAATGGCGTCGATGCCCTGGGAGATTAATGCCTCATAGACAGCGTGGCCCGAGCGTAAAGATACCGCCCGCTCGGCGCTGTTGCCCCCCAACAGCACCGCCACCTTGCCAATGTCTGGGGCTTGCATGCTAGTCATCCATAGACTCCAACAGAGCCGGTAGGCTTTGGCTTAGTTCCATGGCTAACCCCCCCACGTCACCAGCACCTTGCGTGATGAGCAAGTCGCCGGGCTGCAATATATCTTTGAGTATCGGCATGACCGAACCACCCCGCTCGATAAAGATGGGGTCCACTCGGCCGCGTTGACGAATGCTGCGGCATAACGAGCGCCCATCGGCACCGGGCACCTCATCTTCTCCGGCGGCATACACATCCAGCAGCACCAGCACATCGACCTCGCTGAGCACCCGTACAAAATCCTCGTACAGGTCACGGGTACGGCTATACCTGTGGGGCTGAAACAACATGACCAAGCGTTTCTGCGGCCAGCCGTTACGAATCGCTTGTATGGTGACCTCCACTTCGGTGGGGTGGTGACCATAGTCATCTACCTGCATCACCTGCCCGCCTTTGAAAGGAAATTCGCCACACACCTGAAAGCGCCGCCCGACCCCTTGAAATTTCTCAAGCGCGCTCACGATCGCCTCGGGGGAGATTTTTTCGTCGCTGGCCACGGCAATGGCGGCCAAGGCATTGAGCACATTGTGCTTACCTGGCATGCGTAATTTGATACTGAGGTCTTTTAAGCCTGGCGGACGCTTGGCGGTAAACGAGGTGAACAGGCCATCTTGCTGCACATTAGTGGCATAGTAGTCGGCGCTCTTGTCGAAGCCATAGGTAAGCACCGGCCGATTCACCTCGGGCAATATTTCCTTAATAGTGGCATCGTCCACACACAACACCGCTAGGCCATAAAACGGTAAGTTATGTAAAAATTCGACGAAGGTTTTCTTCAGCTGATTAAAGTCGCCACCATAGGTATCCATGTGGTCGGCTTCGATGTTGGTCACCACCGACACCATGGGCTGCAAATGCAGGAACGAGGCATCGGACTCATCCGCCTCGGCCACCAAATAGCGACTGCCCCCCAACTTGGCATTGGTGCCAGCACTGGTTAGGCGACCGCCGATGACGAAGGTGGGGTCTTTATCCCCTTCTGCCAAGATAGATGACAATAGGCTCGTGGTGGTGGTCTTACCATGGGTGCCGGCGATGGCGATGCCATGACGATAGCGCATAAGCTCGGCCAACATCTCTGCACGACGCACGATGGGGATTCTATTCTCCATGGCGTATTTAATTTCTGGGTTGGCCTGATTGATGGCGGTGGACACCACGATGACGTCCACCGTCTTCACGTTTTCTGCACTGTGCCCCAGATAGACTTCAGCTCCCAGGGAAATCAAACGATCTGTGGCCGCCGACTGGCGCAGGTCGGAACCGGATATGTCGTAACCCTGGTTGAGCAGCACCTCGGCGATGCCGCACATGCCCACGCCGCCAATACCAATGAAATGAATACGACGAATGCGCCTCATTTCGGGTATTTGCCAGCGCTGTAATGCTTTATTTTCGTCCGTCATGGATGACCTCAATACAATAATTGCTAACCACTTGCGCCGCATCGGCACGGGCCAATGATCGAGCCGCACAGGACATTTGCAGCAGCCTGTCTCGATCTTGCAACTGGGTTAATTCGTCTAACAATGATGACGCCGTTAATTCTGCCTGTTGGCAGAGAATGGCAGCCTCGAGATTCACTAAAAATTGGCCATTGGCCGTCTGGTGGTCATCCACCGCAAACGGATAGGGCACCAAAATAGAAGCCACACCCGCCGCCATTAATTCCGAGACCGTGAGGGCCCCCGCACGACAGATCACCACATCGGCCCAGGCGAAGGCGGCGGCCATATCGCCGATGAAGGCACTGACCTTGACCCCTTCAATGTGCGCCGTTTGGTAGCCCGCCTTCACCGCGTCGTAATTGCGCGCGCCGGTTTGATGCCACACGTTCAGCTTTAATTCCTGTTGCCCCATCATCTCGATGACCACATGGTTGAGCGCCACCGCGCCGAGGCTGCCACCCACCACTAATACATTGAGCGGGCCTTGGCGATTGCTTAACCTTTGTTTGGGGTCGGCTATGTCAACTATGCTGCTGCGCACTGGGTTACCCACTGTGTGCACCTTTTTCCCAGCGACGAAGGCACTATCGAAGGCCTGCAATACACGTGTGGCCAGCCTGCTCAATAATTTATTGGTAAGACCCGCCAGCGCATTTTGTTCATGCACCACTAAGGGCACCCGTAATAGCCAGGCCATCAGGCCGCCTGGCCCGGAGGCGAAGCCCCCCATGCCCAAGCACATGACCGGCTTAACCTGGCGATAGACCTTAAAGGTTTGCCACAGGGCGATCATCATTTGCCAAGGTGCCGACAGCAGCTTACGCACTCCGCTGCCGCGTAAACCGGCAATGGAGATGCGATGCAGCGTATAACCCGCATCCACCACCAGCTCGTTTTCGATACCCTTAATACTGCCCAACCAGTGGACCCGATAGCCCTTGTTGGTTAGCTCACGGGCCACACTCAATGCGGGAATCACATGGCCGCCGGTACCACCCGCCATCACCAACACATTTTTTTTAGTCATGATTCACTCTCTT
>CAJXIK010000095.1 GCA_913054445.1 uncultured Bermanella sp. | reverse complement strand
AGCTGCGTCCAAATCTGAATACGACGGCCATGATTAACGACCTCGCATAAATAATTTATCTAATTCGCTCATGGTCAGCTGCGTCCAAGTGGGACGGCCGTGATTACACTGGCCGCTGCGTTCGGTGATTTCCATGTCCCTCAGCAAAGCGTTCATCTCTGGCAGGGTGAGCTGACGATTAGCCCGCACCGAGCCATGACAAGCCATGCTGGATAATACCTCGTTGCGAAACTCGGTCAGCTGGCGCGATGAACCCGACAACCTAAAGTCTTCCAAAATTTTCACCACCAGCGCCTCGCTGTTGGCGTTGCGCAACAAGATGGGCATCTGCCGAATCACTAAACTCTCTGGCCCTAAGCGCTCTAGGGTAAAGCCTAACTTGGCGAGGTCGGCATCATGCTGCTCGGCGATATCGGCCTGTTGCTGGCTCACATGAATGGTTTCGGGCACCAACAAGGGCTGCGAGGCGATGCCCTGCTCGTCGTAGGCGCTCTTTAAACGCTCGTAGGTGATGCGTTCGTGGGCGGCGTGCATGTCCACCACCACCATGCCGTTTTCATTTTGCGCGAGGATAAACACCCCATGCAATTGCGCGATGGCAAAGCCGAGGGGGGGCACCGTCTGCTCGTCGCTATCTGCCATTTTTGACATTGCAGAACTGCCAGGCTGAGCCGCCACTGGCATAGCTGCCTGCGTGTGCAATTGACCATAGGCCGCCATCTGTTCTCCCACTTGACCCGGCGCTATCTGCCTTAACGGCATAGTATTTTGCCCGCTAAATTCACCGGCGGCGAGACCACTCGGCGGCGACTGGTGCGCCGCCATGGCAGCGCCTTGTTCGCTCTGTTGGCCGTTGCTATGTCCGTTGCTATGTCCGTTGTTATGTCCGTTGCTATGCCCGTTGCTATGTCCGTTGTTATGTCCGCTATGTTGCTCGGCATGTTGCGCCGCACTCTGCTCGGCTGTCACCTCGGGGCGCACCTGCCCCAGCACTTTGTGCAGGGAGCGAAACAAAAAATCATGCACTAGGCGGCCATCGCGGAAACGTACCTCGTGCTTAGTGGGGTGTACATTCACATCCACCAGCGCCGGGTCCAGCTCTAAATACAAGACAAACACACTGTGACGGCCGTGATACAACACATCCTTATAGGCCTGACGAATGGCGTGGGCCACCAGCTTGTCACGCACGATGCGACCGTTAACGAAAAAATACTGCATGTCGGCCGAGCTGCGGCTAAAGGTGGGCAAGCCCACCCAGCCCCATAACTTAAGGCCCGCCGCCTCCATGTCGATGTGTAGCGCCTCCTTCATGAACTGGGCACTGAGCAGGCTGGCGATGCGTTTTTCCTGATCGAACTCAGAACGACAAGGGCGCAAGGCGTGGATCACCTTTTGATTGTGGCGCAACTGAAAGGCCACGTCGAAGCGGCTTAGGGCCATGCGCTTAATGACTTCTTCGAGATGATTGAACTCGGTTTTTTCGGTGCGTAAAAACTTGCGCCGCGCCGGGGTGTTAAAGAATAGGTCGCGCATCTCTACTGTGGTGCCCACTGGGTGCGCGCAGGGTTTTACTTCGGCGTGCATGTCGCGCCCCGCCGCCTCCACTTGCCAGGCCTGCTCACAATCTTGGGCGTGACTACTAAGAGTAAGACGCGAGACCGAAGAGATAGACGCCAGCGCCTCGCCACGAAAGCCTAGGCTCTGCACCGATTCAAGATCATCTAGGTCTTTAATCTTGCTGGTGGCGTGGCGGCTGAGGGACAGGGGCAGGTCGTCCTTGTCGATGCCCACGCCGTTGTCGCGAATGCGAATAAGCTTAACGCCGCCCTGCTCCACATCGACCTCGATGCGGCTGGCACCTGCATCCACGCTATTTTCCAGCAGCTCTTTCACCACATTCGCGGGCCGTTCCACCACTTCACCGGCGGCAATTTGGTTGGCCAAACGAGGGCTGAGTAATTGAATTTTATTCATTAGGAGGCGGGTACTTTTATCACTTGGCCCACACGAATACTGCTGGATTTAAGGCCGTTTAAGGTTTTTAAATTGCTCATGCTAGTGGCATATTTTTGCGCAATCAGCGACAGGGTATCACCCGCGGAAATGGTGTACTGATTCAGCTGTGAGTGGCCCGTCTTGATGCTGGCCAACAGGGTGCCCACCGGCGGGGACGTCTGAAAGTAACCCTTAATGCCCTTAAATATGGCCTTGGCCATCTGCTTTTGGTAGCTAGCCCCTTTTAATTTTCTAGCCTCTGCCGGGTTAGACAGGAAGCCCGTTTCCACCAGCAAGGACGGGATATCGGGGGACTTGAGCACCGCAAAGCCGGCTTGCTCTACCTTGTGTTTATGCAGGCGGGCGATCTTACCCATGCTGCCCAGCACCATCTTGCCCACATCTAGACTCATGCTGAGGCTGGCGGTCATGGATAGGTCCAGCAACACCCCAGCTAATACATCTTCTTTGTCGTCGAGGCTAAGCCCTCCCACGCCACCGATTAAATCTGAGGCGTTCTCCTTGTCGGCCAACCAACGGGCCGCCTCACTGGTGGCGCTTCTTTGCGAGAGCGCGAACACCGAGGCACCACGGGCCTTAGGACTGCGAAAGGCATCGGCGTGAATGGAAATAAACAAGTCCGCATTAGCCTTACGGGCGTGTTTAGTGCGCTCCCGCAGCCCCACGTAGTAATCCCCTTTGCGCACTAGGTAGGGTTTAAAGCCCTTTTCTTTCTTTAAGAGTTTTTCCAGTCGCTTGGCGATGGCCAGCACCACTTTTTTCTCGTGCACGCCGCCGTGACCGATGGCACCTGGGTCTTCACCGCCGTGTCCGGCATCGATGGCGATGACGATGTCGCGCTGGTTGTTAAGGGTGTCCTTCACCTCGAACACGGGCTTACTGATTTGCAAAGCCTGGGCCTTGCCTTGCGCGTTATTACCTTGGTGATACAGGTCTACCACTAGGCGATGCCCGTACTTCTGGTTGGGTTTTAGTTGAAAGCTCTTGGGGTCTACCTTGCCTCTTAGATCTAAGACGATGCGCAGGTCGCTCTTGGTGCGCATGGCTGAACGTATTTGCTTCACTGGGCCGCTTTCCATGGGCAGACCTTGCATGCTGGAGATTAGGCGCGCATTTTCGATGTCGATAACTAAGCGGTCGGGGGATTTGAGGGTAAATATTTTATGCTCGCTGGCGCGGTCTAGGTCAAACACTAGGCGCGAGCTTTGCGGGGCATGCCATAGGCGCACGCCCTGCACATCGGCATAGCCTTGCGCGGGCCAGGCCAGTTGCAATATTAAGAGGAAGGCAGCTAATACAATACGCACGTTGCTAATTCTTTTGCTGATGGATGTGGTGGTTAGTTGGCATCACGCGGCACGCCAGCTATTTATCTGCGCCTGCCCGTTGCTGCTCGCAGCGACGAGGCTCACACGACGCCCCAGCTGCCACTGCGTGATGTTAATGCTTATATCGGCCTGCGGTAAGACCCCCTGCCCTTTTTCTGGCCACTCTATTAAACAAACGGTAGCCGGGGAAAAGTAATCTCTTACCCCCATGAACTCCAGTTCTTCGGGGTCGGCGAGGCGGTATAAATCAAAGTGATAGACGGTGATGTCGGGCAGTTCGTAGGGCTCTACTAGCGTGTAGGTGGGACTCTTTACATTGCCCGCATGACCCAACCCCTGAATGAGGCCGCGACTGAGGGTGGTCTTACCCATGCCGAGGTCACCGATGAGATGAATCACTAGGCCCGGGTTTAACAGGCGAGCCGCAGCGGTCGCCCACTCTAGCATGGCGGCTTCGTCGGAAAAATTGAGGGCCAGTGGCGCGGCGTGTTGTCTATTCACTCTTTTTTTAACTCTTTTATTCGTATGTTTTAAACGCTAGCGCAGCAATGTGCGTAGCTGTTGAATGACATCGGTGGCGACCATGCCCGCCTGTCCTTCCTTAGCGGCTTCATCGGCGGCGGCGCTATGCAGGCACACCGCGGCGCAGGCCACCTCATGCAGGGCCTGCGGCAGATTTGCGACCTGCTGGGCCAACAGGCTGCCCATGATGCCGCTCAACACATCGCCCATGCCAGCACTGGCCATGCCCGGGTTGCCATCGCCACAGATGCTCAGTTGCTGCTCGCTACAGATAAGGCTCCCCATGCCTTTTAACACGACGCTGCTGCTGTATTTGTGGGCCAGCTGCGTAACACTGGTGAGGCGCTCATCTTGAATTTTTTGACGATTGCCGTCCGCTAACGAATTACCATACAAAAGGTGCGCCGCCTCCCCAGCGTGAGGGGTCATGACCGAGACCCGTGCGGCCAGGTTGTGAGCAACACGCCCCTTGGCCATTATATGCAAGGCATCGGCATCCAGCACCACAGGGGTGGTGAGGGCAAACACCTGTTGCAACAGTTGCTCTCCCCAGTAGCTTTGCCCTAAACCTGGGCCAATCACAATCACCTGGGCGCGGGCCAGCAGCGGCTGTAAATCCTGACCGCTGCCCACCCCATGTACCATGACTTCGGGGTGGCGAGCCAGTATGGCGCTCACATGCTCGGGGCGCGTGGCCACAGATACTAGGCCGGCACCACTTCTGAGGGCGGCGGCGGCGGCCAGACTCACGGCACCACCCATGCCTAAATCACCGCCCACTATCATCACATGGCCAAAGTGGCCCTTATGACAATCTGCCGTACGCTTGGCAAACGACGGGCCATTTTGAAAGTGTTGCCAACTCACCTGCTGGGCATTTTGTAGCGTGTTTAAAGACATCCCTGCCATCTCCCTGCCCCCAAGATGGCCAAATAAGTCGCCAAAAAGTGAGTAAATACGTGTGAAAGTGCGTAAAATTGACGCAATTATACCCACATGAACTGCCCTAGTCCTATCTACCTATGCCAACTTTTTCTCCAACAGATGCCAGCGAACTCGCCCAGCAGATAAAAGCCTGGGGACACGCCCTTGGTTTTCAGCAGGTGGGCATCACCAATGTTGACCTGGGTGAGCACGCCACACGCCTGCAAGACTGGCTCAAGAAAGATTACCATGGCGAGATGCACTACATGGCGGACCATGGCGATAAACGCTACCGCCCAGAGAAACTAGTGCCCGCGACCCTGCGTATCATCACCCTGCGCATGGATTATATGCCGCCGCAAATAGAAACCTTAAAGGTCCTTAACAGCCCCCAGCAGGCCTACATTAGCCGCTATGCACTGGGCCGCGATTATCATAAAGTGATGCGCAAACGCATCGCCCAGCTGGGCAAAAAAATAGAAGCCGCGGTGAGCCTGTTGGGGTTAGAGAGCAACTACCGCGCCTTTGTGGACAGCGCCCCGGTGCTAGAGCGTGGCCTCGCGCAAAAATCTGGCCAGGGCTGGATTGGCAAAAATGCCATGCTCATTAACCCTAAGGCGGGCAGTTACTTTTTCTTAGGAGAGCTGTTCATTGACCTACCCTTGCCCATAGACCCACCTTTCACGCAAATGCACTGCGGCAGCTGCCGTGCCTGCCTGGATTTTTGCCCCACTGGGGCCATAGTGGACGACCATATTGTGGATGGCCGCAAGTGCATCTCCTATCTCACCATAGAGTTACAGGGCAGCATCCCCGTCGAATTGCGCAGCAAGATGGGCAACCGCGTCTTTGGCTGTGATGACTGCCAGCTGTGCTGCCCCTGGAACAAGTTTTCTAAGCCCAGCCAAGAGAGTGACTTCACCCCTCGGCATAACCTAGACAGCGCCACCCTAATTGAGCTGTTTGCGTGGGACGAAGCCACTTTTTTAGCCAAGACCGAAGGCACCCCCATACGCCGTGCCGGCCATGAGCGCTGGTTACGCAACATCGCCGTGGGCTTGGGTAACGCGCCCAGCGACCCCCATATTATTAGCGCCCTCACCAGCAGGCTGAGCTTTGACTCTGAGCTAGTGAAAGAGCATGTGCAGTGGGCACTACAAGAACACGAGGAAAAATAAATTATGCGATTGGATAAATACCTAACACAGTGCAGTGAGCTCACCCGTTCACTGGCCGGAGTCGCCATTCGCCAGGGCCGAGTGCGGGTGAATGACAAGGTCATTAAATCCAGCTCATTAAAAATTAATACGCAGGATACGGTGCTGTTAAACGGCCAAGCCCTCAAGGATAAAATTGGCCCCAGATATTTCATGCTGCACAAGCCCGCAGGTTATATTTGTGCCAATAGCGATGAGCAACACGCCGTGGTCTTTACTTTATTAACGGATGAGATAAACCTGCATAAATTACACACAGTGGGCCGCCTCGACCTCGACACCACCGGCTTAGTGCTCATCAGCGACGACGGCCCATGGTCCCATGCCATCACCTCCCCCAAGCATCACCAGACAAAAGCCTATCGCGTCTGGTTAAGCGAACCCCTAATTGCAGATGCCGAGCAGCAGGTCGCAACGGGTATTATGTTAAGGGATGAAAAGTACCCCACTAAGCCTGGCACCCTCGAGCGTATAAGCGCCACGGAGGTGATCCTCACCATCAGTGAAGGGCGCTACCACCAGGTAAAACGCATGTTCGCGGCACTGGGAAATCGGGTGATAAAACTGCACAGGCAGAGCGTAGGCGGTGTTTGCTTGGATGATAATTTACAGGCGGGGCAATACCGCGCCCTCACCCCACAAGAAATTAGCCGCCTTGGAAAAGCCTCGTCATGAAAAAAATCGCCATCTTTGTGGACGTGCAAAATATCTACTACACCACCCGCGAGATGCACAAGCGCCCCTTTAATTATAAAAAATTATGGGACGCATTGAAGCGCCAAGGCATCATCGTCTGTGCCAATGCTTATGCCATCGATCGTGGCATCGACAGCCAGATTAAATTTCAGGATGCCCTGCGCAACATCGGCTTCAATGTGAAACTAAAACCCTACATTCAACGGCGCGACGGCAGCGCCAAGGGAGATTGGGATGTGGGCATCACCATAGATATCATGGAAGCCGCCGAGAGCGCCGACTTAGTTGTACTGTTATCCGGTGATGGCGATTTTGATATGCTGCTGAAGAAAATATCGCAAAAATATGGGGTGGATACGCGTGTCTACGGGGTAGAATTTTTGACGGCTAACTCGTTGATTCGCAGCGCGGGCAGTTTTGTTAACATAGATAAAGATTTATTACTTTGAATAAAGCCCACGACCCCTGAAATCAATTTCATTAGAGTAATGGCAATTCATAGTACACTCAATTGATTCATAATTACGGCTTTTACTGCGACTAAATAACAACGCTGATGGCACACAACTAAAGTGATAGTTTGCCAGCTTCAACTTGTTTAATTGACAAAGATCGGATTAATTTCTCTATGTTGTTTTTCGCAGAGCCTTCATTCGCCAAACGCAGACGCTTTATGCCCCAAAAGCTATCTCCCATAGTAGCCGTATAATCTGCAACGACTACCTTATCAAGCACTACCTTACCAT
>CAJXIK010000094.1 GCA_913054445.1 uncultured Bermanella sp. | reverse complement strand
CCATCATAACAAAGCATCACGCCTAACTTACGCAAGATAACGACTCCCTTAATGTCCAGCACGCCCCATGTGCCATCATAACAAAGCATCACGCCTAACTTACGCAAGACAACTGCATTCGTAACGTCTGACTCTCCCCAGGTGCCAGTTGCAAATAGTCACTCAATACGTTCGCACTCTCTATGCACAGCATGTTTTTATAACCATCTGATGGAAAGCCAGAAAGCCTCTTGCTTTTCTTAATCCATGGGTTCCACACAACGCTGCTATGGCTGTTACAGGTAAGAGAAAATTGTTTGCTCGGGGTCAGTATTTGATACTGATTATTCCCTAAGTAGATGCGATCCACCTCTTGCTTAAAGCCGATGCCTGCCAACTGCTTCTTTAACTGCCAGTCGTCCAATGCATCGACATACTGGCCGTTGCCAGCGCCCAATACTCGAGTCTCATGAATATTCGGGGTGGGAAAATAGGTGTGTAGGGCCTGCGCAATGGCCATATTGGTATCACTCAAGTTGTGGCTGGTTAACGCGATGGTGATGTCATCGCCTAACTCTAACTGGCAAACCAGTTTAAATTCATGGGGCCAAATTTTTAGGGTATTTTCATCATGGCCTAACGACAACGTCAGCCGCACCCCGTGGGCAGATTCGTTAACGTCGTCAAGGGTCCAATCGAATTCGCGGGCAAAGCCATGGGCCTGTTGCGATGGTAGGCCTGCCTGCACCGCACTAGGGTTGCGTGCCAAGGCGCCAAACCAGGGCCAGCATATGGGTATGCCACCGCGCACACTGGCACCTCGTTGGTAGTTGGCATCTGGGCTCAGCCACAGCAGGTCACCGTGCTGTTTATGTTTAAACTGAGTGAGCTGCGCCCCTTGCAGGCAAATTTCGGCGCAGAACTTGGGGTGCTCTATGTGCAAGCATGTCAATTCTGCCACCTGCTTAAACGTGCAAAACGCGCTGCGCTTGATCATGGCACTCATCTTTTACCGTTGAAGAACAGCGCTTCACTGTTTTGGTAGGCATGGAGGAGCAGTTCTTCTATATCCAGCTCTTTTACCTCGGCTACCTGTTGTGCCACGAACGGCAGGTAGAATGAGGCATTTTCTTTGCCGCGATAGGGCACGGGGGTTAAATAGGGGGCGTCGGTCTCGAGGATGATTTGCTGCGTGGGTGTCATGCGAATGATGTCCCGTACATTTTCTGCACTGTTAAAGGTACAGATGCCGTTGAAGCCCAGACAAAACCCCTGATCGAGTGCGTACTGCGCCAGCTGAGGTCCAGAGGTGAAGCTGTGAATCACCCCTCTTTTCTTGAGGGAGGACTCAAAATTTTTCAGTATGGCCATCATGTCATCATCGGCGTCGCGGCTGTGGATCACCACCGGTAAGTCCATGTCGCTGGCAATTTGCAGCTGTGCCTCAAATACCTGGCCCTGCACCTTGCGATCGCTGTGTTCATAAAAATAATCTAGCCCTATTTCGCCTATGGCGAGGATGCGTTCATGCTGGGCGTTCTCACAAATTTGGCTGTGGGTATCTGCGCTAAACTTGTCGGCATCATGGGGGTGAACCCCCTGCGTGCCCCATATCATGGCGTGCTCTGTGGCCAGTTTCATGACTTTCTCAAGGTTGTCGGGTGACACCGCGATGGTGATGATCTTCTCAATGCCCACCTCCTGCGAGCGTTCTAGTAACTCCTCTAGGCTATAGTCCTTGAGGTAGTCTAGGTGGCAATGAGTTTCAATGATGGCCTGTTTAAATAGCGGAATAGGTGGCTTTTTACGTTTGCTCATGGAGGGCGGCCCAAGGTTAAAAACGCGCTAGTTTAACGGTAATCCCTCCCTCAGCTAAAGTTTATTTTCTGTCTATACTGAAATGAGTCTAGGAGTGACGCTATGCCATTTTATTCTCTCGGTACCACGTTTTTAAACCGCTTATCATTTGCGCGTAAGTTTCAGGTGATTGTATTTACTCTGCTCTTGCCGGTCATCTACAGTTCTTGGCTAATATTTAATGGTGAACAGAGCAAGATCAATGTTATCAACATGGAAATTCAGGGAGTAAAATCCCTAAACGAGGTACATAAATTACGTGTTTTAGCCGCTCAACACCGGGGCGTCGCCGCCCAATGGTTGGCGGGCAATCAAGCGCTAGAGGGTAAGTTAAAGACCATTCAGGGTAGTATGGCCCAAGCCCTGACGGTGGCCGCGCAGTCCCTTGTGAGTGATATATATTCGCGGGATATAAAGGCCCAGCTGGCACAGTTAAGCTCGCAATGGCGTGCCTTGACGCAAATGAATGTTAAGGAAACAAGCGGCCAGCAGAGCTTCAATAAACACAGTGCCTGGATAGACAGCGTTAACCGCGTGGTGGACCTACTGACCAATGAAAGTGCGCTGATGCTCGACCCCCATGTGGATACTTACCTTTTAATGCAGCTCGCGGCATTTGAAATTCCGCTCCTTCAAGAGCAGTTAGGGCAGCTACGGGGTAGGGGAGCCGATGTGGCCACCAAGAAGGGTTTCGATGCCTCCTCTTTTGTGTCGGTGAGTACCCTTTACGAGGGCATAGATAAGGAGGTCGCGAGGCTTAAGCAACAGTTTAACGAAATTCGTAAGAGTAACGAGGCAGCTTATGCGCAGGTGTCGGCCCCCTTGGCAGTCGCTTTATCGGCCATCGAAGCGTTTAAAACCGTCACCAAGCAACAACTCATGGACCCAGATTTCCCGAGTATTAACGGCCCAGACTATTTTACGGCGGGCAGCAAGGCCATAACCGCCATCGATGAGTTACATGCCAAAAATAATGTGTTGTTCCAATCCTTATTAGAGGGCTATCGAGCCACTACCTATAGCGCTATGGTTCTCACCCTAGGGCTATTCGCTCTATTATTGTTGGCGGGTATCTATCTGTTTATCTGTTTGAAAATAACCCTGGATGCCAATGTGGCCATCACCCAGAACATGGCGGACGACCTGGAAAATAGTGTGTTAGATGGCCAGTATCAGAGTACAAGTCAGGATGAATTAGGCTATACCGTGGGCGCATTGAATAATGCATTCTTACAGTTGCGCAACATGGTGCAGAAGGTACGCAGTAATGCCACTGCCCTGTCGTCCTCATCTACTACTCTGCAAAACGTTTCTAAAGAGGTAAACGAACTGGGTGAAAGTCAGAAGAGCAAGGTGGGCATTATTGTCACCGCCGCCACCCAGTTGGCCATGACCGCCAAAGAGGTGGCCACGCACTGTGAAACCGCCTCAAGCGAAACACAGAGCGCTCAGCTACAGGCGGTTGATGGCGCTAAACGATCACAGACCTCTGCCACCGTCATCCGGGAGCTGGCACAAAGCATCCGCGAGGCAGGTGAAAAAACCTCTCAGTTGGCTGAGCAGGCGGCGTCCATTAGCACCGTCATCGATGTAATTAAAGCCATTGCCGATCAAACTAATTTACTGGCATTAAATGCCGCCATCGAAGCCGCTCGGGCTGGTGAACAGGGCCGTGGCTTTGCCGTGGTGGCCGATGAAGTGCGCACCTTGGCAAATCGTACGCAGGAATCCACCGATAAAATAGAGAGTACAATTTCCAGCTTGCAGGTGGTGGCCGAAGAGGCGGTGGCGGCCATGGATGCATCGTGTGAGCAGGCCAGCTCGGGAGAAACGGAGGCCATTCAAAATGGCGAGTTACTGGCCGCAATAGAGGCGTCGGTGAGCCAAGTGAGCCAGTTAATTCAGCAGGTGGCCACCGCCGGAGAACAGCAGGCAGGGGCCGCCAACGAGATTGCACAAAACATTCAGGGGGTGGATGACGCGTCATCCGAGCTGGTCGAAAAAGCCCAGTCGGTCTCTAGTATTGCGCGGGAAGTGGGGGGCGGCAGCACCGAGCTGAATAGCACGATGCAGCAGTTTAGAGTCTAGGGTGCTTGCTCAGTCAATAACAAAAAATTGTGAGCCTCGATATGTGGTCTTACCTGTGAAGAGGATATAATGCCTGCAAACAACAGGAGTTATCATGGATATAGCCGACATCCGTCGTCAATACGGCACCGACCAGCTCAGTCTTGAGCAGCTGGCCAAGCATCCCATGGATCAATTCGAGCACTGGCTCGACCAAGCCATAGATTCAAAATTGTTCAAAGATCCCACCGCCATGAGCATTGCAACGGTGGACGCAGCCGGTATGCCCAGCTCACGTATCGTATTGTTAAAGCAATATGACCAGCAAGGGTTTGTGTTTTATACAAACCTAGGGAGCAACAAGGCTCAAGATATTCAACATAACCATCAGGTTTGTTTGCACTTCGCCTGGTTGGGGTTAGATCGCCAGGTGATCGTCAGGGGGGTGGCCGAAAAACTGAGCATCGCTCAGGTGACCCAGTATTTTCTGTCGCGCCCGCAAGATAGTAAGTTGGCCGCCTGGGCCAGTGAACAAAGCAAGCCCATCGCCACGCGACAACTACTCGAACAAGCCTTCTCACAGATGAAAAATAAATTTAGTAAGGGGGCGGTGCCGTTGCCCAGTTTTTGGGGGGGCTATAGGGTTAAACCGGTGAGTATTGAGTTCTGGCAAGGGCGGGAAAACCGACTGCACGATCGCTTTATCTACCGTGCCGATGAGCAGGCGGGCTTTACCATAGAGCGTTTGCAGCCGTAGCGATGACAGGTATAGAAGCACCGAACCCTATGCCCCTTTGGTTTTGTTACTGCGGTTCCTTAGTTTTTCAGGGCTGTCCAGTAGCCCGAGCAGTTTTGCCCTTTCATCTTTAAAAACCAGCTGCCGCTGGCTTCATATTGGGTTATTTTGCCTTCTATGTAATAGCCCTCGCTATCTGTTAGGTGGAAAAACCCTCCTTGGTGGGTTTTTCCTTCCATGTGCGCACATTTTTTTAGGAAGCAATAGAAGCCTATTTCGATGTCTTGCTCTGAAAAAATAATAGAGCTGTCACCGACTTCCTTGCAGTTTCCGCTTTGAGTGGCAAAGCCACCCACATAATCGCTTTTTTTATTGACTAAATCGCAGCCAGTGAGAATGTGAGCGAGTATTAATATACTCAAAAGTGTACGCAACATAGGCAGCCTCTGGGGTTATTTGCCTTTAAAGACGGCAGGCCGCTTTTCAATCAAGGCACTTACTGCTTCTAAATGGTCTTCTGTCTGGTGCAAGCTTGCCTGAATGGCGGCGCTCATTTGTAATAAGTTATCCAGCGGCATAGTGGCACCGGCGCGCATGAGTTGCTTGGTGCCGCGCAGGGCTTGTGGTGGGTTTTTTGCGATGCGCTTGGCGAGGCTCATGGCTTCATCTATTAGGTCTTCATCGGCCACCAGTTTGTTGAGCATGCCCCAGTCATAGGCTTGCTGTGCGCTGATGGCATCTCCGGTGAAGGCCATCTCGGCGGCACGGCCAAAACCAGCAATCTTAGGTAAAATCCAGGCTCCGCCGTCGCCGGGAATCAGTCCCACACGGATGAAGCTCTCGGCAAAGCTGGCGCTGTGAGCGGCGATGCGCATGTCACAATACATGGCCAAGTCACAACCCGCTCCCACGGCGTGACCATTTACCGCGGCTATGGTGGGGATGCTGATGTTATGCAAGGCTAAAGGAATGCGTTGAATCACGCGGGCATAATTTTCACGTATATCGTTGGCTTCCCCGGCAAACATGCCTTCTTTATTGAGCATGTGTTTGACGTTGCCGCCGCTGGAGAATGCGGAGCCAGCACCGGTGATGATTAAGCAGCGTAGCTGATCATCCTCATTGACTCGATCCAATGCCGCAATGAAATCATCGACCATTTCAACTTCAGAAATAGCATTGCGCAGCTCGGGCTGATTAAGGGTTAACACCGCGATGGTGTCGTGTTTTTCAAAAAGAATACGGCTCATAAAAACTCCTAAAATGTGAAACTATACTGAGCCGCAATTTCTTTATTTGCAATCAATTAATGGGGTGCCCTTAAGCGATGCCCAGTAATTTATGGGTTTGTAGAGACATGCGCCACTTGGGGTGCTGCAAACAAAACTGGGTGGCGGCCTGCATGTTTTCACGCATGATCATGCCGCTGCTTTCATTCTCAGCGCCCAGAGTTTCACCAAAATGGGCCATGGGAGAAATAAAATAATGGCGGGCGCGGATATGTGCAACCTGCTGCGGCTGTAAATCATCTTGCGGGTACACTAGCTTTAGCTCGTCACATTCTTTTATGACGAGCTCGCTCTTGCCCTTGGGGCTAATGCAGACCCAGTCGAGGTTGCTGGGCAGAGGTAGAGTGCCATTACTCTCCACCGCGGTTTCAAAGCCCGCCACCTTAAAGGCGGACACTAGCTCAGCGGTGAGTTGCAGGGCCGGTTCGCCGCCGGTGAATACCACGTAGGGAGCGCCGCCACTGCCGCTGGGCCACAGGGTTAGCGCCAAGTCTAGTAAGCTCGTTGGCGAATAAATACCGCCGTTTTCCCCATCGATGCCGGTGATGTCGGTATCACAGAATTGGCACAGTGCGGCCGCGCGACCACTCTCGCGGCCGTTCCATAGGTTGCACTTACTAAAGCGTATGAATACCGAGGCGCGCCCGCTGCGCGCCCCCTCTCCCTGCAAGGTATAGAAGGCTTCCTTGATTCTTAAATCGGTTTTCTTAGAATCTAATTGAGAGTCGGCCATGGTTATTCATATTCCACTGGGTCGGTGGCCTGATTATCGGCAAAAGCCTCTAAGCGCTCCACACAAGCACCGCACTTGCCACAGGCTTTTTCGCGGCCATTATAGCAGGTCCAGGTATGTTCATAGGTGAGGCCCATGCTGAGCCCGTCCTGTAGGATTTCACCCTTAGTGAAGTTGAGGTAGGGCGTCTCGATGGCAACATGCTCATAGTTGGCAATGCCGGCCACCTCATTCATGGCATGTACAAATTCGGGGCGGCAATCTGGGTAGATGGCATGGTCACCCGCATGGGCCCCGTAATATACCTTGCCCGCCTTAATATCCACCCCGTAGGCGATGGCCAGAGACAGCAGGATCATGTTGCGATTAGGCACCACCGTGCTCTTCATGTTCTCGCTCTCATAATGGCCCTCGGGTATCTCTTCGCTGCCCACTAAAGAAGAGCTTTGCATAAGAGTGTTAATGGCGGAGATATCCAGAATCTTCAGGGGCAGGCCCAGTCGGTCACACACGGTCTTGGCTACCTCCACTTCCTTCACGTGCTTCTGGCCATAGTCGAAGGTTAGCGGGTATACCTCTAAGCCCTCTTTCATTACCCTATTAAGCAGGGTGAATGAATCCATGCCGCCACTGTAAATAACCACCGCTTTTTGCTTTGCCATATGTAACTTCTTTTAACTTTCAAAATACAATGGGCGGATTATAACCAAACTGCCTGTTACTGGGTATTGCTTGTTTTTTGACCGCTAAATTGACAGGGGAAATTAATGCCGAAAAGGCTTGTACCCGGGCTGCATGTGAGTAGAATGCGCCTCCTCTTCAAGGCACGGCCAAAAAATGGCTGCAAACTGAA
>CAJXIK010000093.1 GCA_913054445.1 uncultured Bermanella sp. | reverse complement strand
ACGCGAGATATGAATGGCATTGAAAATTGCAATAAATGGATTTGGTCGCATTGGGCGCTGCGTGCTGCGCGCGATTTACCAACGCAATTTACAAGATGAAATCGAGATCGTGGCCATCAATGAGCTGGCCGACTGTGAGACCATCGCCTACATGCTGAGATACGACAGCACCCACGGGCGCTTTCCTCAAAATGTGGCCATGGCAGCAGATAGCCTGATTATAGATGGCAAGGCTGTGCAAATACTGCACAAGCAAGACATTAGCGCATTACCCTGGCAGGCATTAGGCGTGGATGCGGTGTTGGAATGCACCGGCAAGTTCAAGAGCAGGCAGGCTTTAACTCAGCACATGGAGCAAGGGGCCAAGAAAGTACTGCTCAGTCAGCCCGGTGAACCCGGTTTGGATTTCACCTTAATTGCCGGGGTCAATCACCCGCAATTAAGCGCCCAGCATCACCTCATCTCGTTGGGTTCGTGCAGCACGAACTGTGTGTTGCCTATCATGTCGTTATTGGATGACACGCTTGGCATCGAGCAGGGTGTCACCACCACTATCCACAGCGCCATGAATGACCAGCCAGTGATCGATGCCTATGCCAGCGATCTGCGTCGTACCCGCGCCGCGGTGACCAGCATCATTCCCTTAGATACCGCCTTGCCTAAGGGCATCGCGCGGCTCATGCCGCATCTGGCTGGGCGCATCGAAAGTTTGCACTTACGGGTGCCCACCCTGAATGTGTCGGTGATGGATTTAAGCTTGCAGCTTAAAAGCGATACCAGCCGCGATCAGGTCAACGCCTTATTGCAAGCGGCCTGTGACGAGCAGCTAAAAGATATTATTGGTTTTACCCAGGAGGCCCACGCCTCGGTGGATTTTAATCACGACCCCCGCAGTGGCATCGTGGACGCGACGCAGACCCGTGTCAGTGGCAAGCGTTTGTTGAAATTACTGGTGTGGTTCGATAACGAATGGGCCTTCGCCAACCGCATGGTCGATGGCTTGCTGCATTTGCAACAACAGAATTAATAGGAGAAAAGCATGACCGTACTTCGCATGATGGATCAAGACCTAGCAGGTAAGCGCGTATTAATTCGCGAAGACCTAAACGTGCCGGTTAAAGATGGTGTGGTGACATCCGATGCGCGTATTCGCGCCTCTTTGCCCACCATTAAACTGGCGTTAGCGGCCGGTGCTAAGGTGATTGTCATGTCACACTTGGGTCGCCCCAGCGAGGGTGAGTTCGAACAAAAGTTCTCCATGCAACCGGTGGCCGATTACCTAGCGAAAGCCTTGGGCAAAGATGTGCCTCTCATCAAAGACTTTGCAGCAGGCGTTGCGGTCAACGCCGGCGAACTGGTATTGCTGGAAAATGTGCGCTTTAACCCAGGCGAGAAAAAAGACAGCGAAGCGTTGGCAAAGGCTTACGCTGCCTTGTGTGACGTGTTTGTGATGGATGCCTTTGGCACCGCGCACCGTGCCCAGGCATCGACTCATGGTGTGGCCAAGTTTGCGCCTGTAGCAGTGGCCGGGCCATTGTTGTCTGCCGAGTTAGATGCCCTCGGCAAGGCGCTGGATAATCCCGCCCGCCCTATGGTGGCGATTGTGGGTGGCTCTAAGGTTTCGACCAAGCTCGAAGTGTTAGAGACCCTAGCCGACATGTGCGACCAAATTATCGTTGGCGGTGGCATCGCCAATACCTTCCTTGCTGCCGCCGACAAGCCCGTGGGCAAATCTCTTTATGAGGAAAGCCTTGTGCCTAACGCCAAGGCCTTGATGGAAAAAGTGTCCATTCCGATGCCCTCAGATGTAGTATGTGCCAAGCAATTCGCAGAAGACGCCGCCGCCACATTAAAAACGGCCGATGCGGTATTGGCCGACGACATGATATTCGACATCGGCCCCGACTCCTGCGCGGCCCTCGGCGAGGTCTTGAAAAAAGCCAAGACCATCATCTGGAACGGCCCAGTAGGCGTGTTTGAATTCGACCAGTTTGGCGAGGGCACTAAGGCCTTGTCACTGGCCATTGCCGACAGCGACGCGTTCTCCATTGCCGGTGGTGGCGACACCCTAGCGGCAGTAGATAAGTATGATATTGTCGATAAAGTATCGTACATCTCCACCGGCGGCGGTGCCTTCCTTGAGTTTGTAGAAGGCAAGACCTTACCGGCCGTGGCCATGCTGGAAGCGCGCGCTAAATAAGAGCGGCTCGTACGAGGGCACCCTGTGCCCGATCAATTTTTAGCTGACAACTCGGCCCCAAGCCGACCATAAGGAATACAACATGGCACTTATCTCCATGCGCCAAATGCTGGATCACGCCGCCGAAATCGGTTACGGCGTACCGGCTTTTAACGTCAACAACCTAGAACAAATCCGCGCCATCATGATGGCCGCCGATCAGACCGACTCGCCGGTCATCGTGCAAGCCTCTGCCGGTGCCCGCAGCTACGCCGGAGCACCCTTTCTGCGCCACCTTATTTTGGCGGCCATCGAAGAGTTTCCCCACATTCCTGTGTGTATGCATCAGGATCACGGCGCGTCGCCGACCGTGTGTCAGCGTTCTATCCAACTGGGTTTCTCGTCGGTGATGATGGATGGCTCTTTGGGCGAAGACGGCAAGACGCCCATGAGCTACGAGTACAACGTGGCGGTGACTAAGCGTGCGGTGGAAATGGCCCACGGCTGTGGTGTCTCGGTGGAAGGCGAGCTGGGTGTGCTGGGTTCACTAGAAACCGGTCAGGCCGGTGAAGAAGACGGCGTCGGTGCCGAAGGTATCTTGAGCCACGAGCAAATGCTCACCGACCCAGATGAAGCGGCCGACTTCGTTCAGCAAACTCAGGTAGATGCCCTCGCCATCGCCTGTGGTACTTCCCACGGTGCTTACAAGTTTACCCGTCCACCCACAGATGACATCCTCGCCATCGACCGCATCAAAGAAATCCACAAGCGCATTCCTAACACGCACTTGGTGATGCACGGCTCTTCCTCTGTGCCGCAGGAATGGTTAAAGGTGATCAACGAGTTTGGTGGTGAAATTCCAGAAACGTATGGTGTGCCGGTAGAGCAAATTGCCGAAGGCATCAAGCACGGCGTGCGCAAGGTGAATATAGACACGGACCTGCGCTTAGTGTCTACCGGTGCCATTCGTCGCTTTCTGGCTGAAAACCCCAGTGAATTTGATCCCCGTAAGTTTTTCAAGGCGTCTGTTAAAGCCATGCAGGAAATCTGTGTGGCCCGTTATGAAGCCTTTGGCACCGCGGGTAACGCCAGCAAGATCAAGGCTATCTCTCTTGATGCCATGTTTGACAAGTATCAGGCTGGTGACTTTAACGTTTAAGTTCACGCCAATCACTTGCCAAAAAGCCCGCTATGCACCCGCCTAGCGGGCTTTTTGCTATCTGGCTATACTGACAACCATGACTCACGCACAAGGAAAGCGCCATGCTATGGCAGGCCGAACAGGTTAAAGCACACATTCCCCCATTAGATTTCCATGATATGCAGCGTCCCATGGCCAAAGATGTGGTGCTTTATAATCAGCACTATGGCTTGGATTTTGAGAATCGTTACCCAGAGCTACAGCATCAGGTGGGCATGTTCTCGGCGGCGGGTTTTAACATCGTGGCCCATGTATACCAATTTACCCAGGCCAAGGGCACGGTTTACATTCACCACGGTTATTACGATCATGCGGGCATATACGGCAACATCATCGAGCACTGCCTGCGACAGGGTTTTAATGTGTTCATCTACGATTTACCTGGGCACGGTTTAAGCAGTGGTGAGCGCGCCGCCATCGACTCCTTCGCGCAATATGATGAGGTTTTCAGCAAAGGGCTCAGCCTGATTCAGCAACACTTGCCGCAGCCCTTGGCGCTCATGGGACAGAGCACCGGCGGGGCGGTGATTATTAATTATCTGTTGAGCCGTGGCATCAGCCGTGACACCTCTCCTTTTAAAAAAATTGTGTTAATGGCCCCCTTAGTGCGTCCGCTAAAATGGGGTAGAGGGCAGTTATTTTATTACCTAGTACGGCCATTCACGCAACGGGTGAAGCGAGTGTTTTCGGTTAATTCCGGCTGTGAAAAATTTGTAAATTTTATCCGCGAGAGCGATCCGTTGCAGCCGTTATTCTTGCGCACTAACTGGGTGGGGGCATTGCGCAAATGGATAAAAACCATAGAGGCCTGCGCACCTGTGGACTTAGATGTACAAGTCATTCAGGGCACCGACGATGGCACCGTGGATTATCAATACAACCTGCAAGTACTCAAGCAAAAATTTGTGGGTTTAAGGGTGCAGTATGTGGTGCAGGGTCAGCACCAGCTGGTCAATGAAGATGCAGAAAAATTGCAGCAGGTATTAAAGGTCATAACGCCGATTATTTAAGGCCAGCCCGTAGGAGGGCACCCCGTGCCCGAATCTTTTGGCAGCCCAATCCGAATCTTTTGGCAGCCCAATCCGAATCTTTTGGCAGCCCAGCAAAGTGGTGCTACCCATAATTTGCAGCTACACTGCCTGCCCTCAGGAATTTCGACTAATAGATGATAAACATCATGGAGCACGGCAGTCATGTTTAGGCCTTTTCGGGTAGTGACCCTCATACTTTTCACGCTCTACCTAGCCGGTTGTGCCACCTATGGGCAGGACGTTCGCAGCGGCCTGGCCCTTGCGCAAAACGGCCAATTCGAGCAGGCCGCCAGCGCCATTGAACAAGCCCTCGACCCTAAAGGAGACGACCGCCTCTTGTATTACACTGAGCTGGGCGTGGTTTATCACCTAGCGGGCGATTATGAAAAATCCAACCGCCTCTTGGCCAGCGCCGAGCGCATCGCCGAGGATCTTTATACCAAGCGCATCGGCGACATGCTCAGCGTCGCCATGAGCAATCCCCGTCAGGGGGTTTATCGCGCGGCGGATTTCGAGCGTGTGTTCATCAATTATTATAAGGCCCTCAACTATTTCATGATGGCCGCCAACGGTCAGACCCGTGCGCAAAAGGAACGGGCGCTGGAGGGCGCTCGGGTGGAGAGTCGGCGCATGGATATGATCTTGCGCAGCATCGAACATAAACAAGGCAGCTACCAAGAACAGGCCGACAAAGAGAAGTCCATGTTTAGCAAGCTCATGCGCATCTTCGAGATGATCAGCGGCGAGATCATAGATAAAAACAAGATCGTCTATCGCAACGATGCCTTTGGCCATTATCTGGCCGGGGTGATTTACGAACAACACAGAGAGTACGACGATGCGCGTGTGGCCTATCAGAAGGCGGCCTCTTTATACGAAGGCGGTTATCAGCAGCAGTATGGCCTAGACAGCAACATGACCGAACAGGCCTGGTTCGATACCATTCGCATGATGCAAGAAGCCGGTGGTTGGAAAAACGAATGGCCGTCCCTGAGTCGGAGCAAGTTGAGCAAGAGTAAGCGTGCTCAGCTGCGAGACTTTAAGCGTAATGGCCATCTTTTGGTGATCGAGCACTCGGGGCTGGTGCCCGAGCGTGACGAGATGAACTTAATGTTACACGCCGACCTTAATACCCGGGAGGTGGTGGTGTCACCCATCTTAACGGGCAACCAACAGCGCCAACTAGATCAACGGTTTTGGTTCTTCGCCCTGTACGCCGACAAAGGCATTAAAGATGTCTTGAGCGCCGCCTATGAAGAGCGCATGGTGCCAGCTATTTTGCAGTTTGGTTTGGTCAAGCGCGAATACCTAGGCCCCTTGTGGGGCGTGGCCGACGGCCTAGGCTTGGTCAACGTATTAAAGGATGGCATGCGCATCACGGTGCCGTATTACCGGCTCAGTGATTTCACCCGTTCGGGTGCCTCTACCCTCAAGGTGAACGGTGAGAGTCAGCAACTTATTTTAGGGCAGTCGGTGTCTAATCTGGCCATACAGCAGCAGTTGTTGTCTGCCAGTCGCGACATGCAGGAAGCCATGGCACGGGCCGCCTTCAAGAACCTATCGGCGGCTCAGGCCGCTTCCCTAGGGGGCGATGCCAGCGCGGTGCTGGGGTTTATCGGTAAAATTGCCGCCAATGCCAGTTCTGCCGCCGAGACCCGCAACTGGTTGCTGCTGCCCAAGCAAATCAAGATCACCCGCATCGCGTTACCGCCGGGTCAGCATGCGGTGAGCCTCGCCAGTGAACTCAGCGGCGGCCAGTCGTCCCTGCATAGCACCCGTGTCGACATCGAAGCCGGTAAGATGTCGGTGTGGAAGGTGCGCAGCTTTGCTCATAAGCGCGCGGCACCGAAAGCAGAGGCCAGCGTCCAGCAGGCGGGATTGTAAAACGGAGGCCTGCCCAAGGTATGGGCGGGCTCGCTATTCGCGGCTAGGCTTCTAAAGTGAATGCAGGCCCGCAGTTAAACTCAAAGAATAATTAGCAACCAACACAAGGATTTCAGCATGAAAAAAGTTATAGGTTTATCATTGGTGGCGATCATGTCGAGCGGCATGTTGACCGCGTGTGGCGGCACTCAGGTGAAGCGCGTGGACAGCAACAAAGAGATAGCCCTCACCGATAAGTGGAACGACACCGACTCCCAGTTAGTTTCCAAGGAAATGATTGGCGACATGCTGTCGTTCCCCTGGATTCGTGATCATCGGGCAGACAACGGCGGTGCTAAGCCCACCGTGATTATTCAAAGGGTGCGCAACAAGTCCCACGAGCACATCGCCGCCGATACCTTTCTTAACGATCTTAAGCGCGCCATTATTCGCACCGGCGATGCCCGTTTCATCGCCGCCGGTGCCGAGCGTGATGATATTCGCGGTGAGCGTGCCGACCAAGAGTTAAACTCTAAAAACGCCAAGCAGATGGGCATAGAAATAGCCGCCGACTTCGCCTTGTCGGGCAGCATCAACTCGTTTGTAGATCAAGTGGACGGCGATCGTGTCACCACCTATCAGGTTGACCTGAAGTTGATCAACATGGAGAGTAATGAAGAGGTCTGGAACGGTCAGCAGAAGATCAAAAAATTCCAAGAAAAATCCAGCTACGGCTGGTAGGTCGTGGTGATGAAGCTAAACGTTATCTTCTTTGGATTGGCAGCCAGTGTTCTGCTGGCCGCCTGCGGATCGAACCCCACTAAGTCACCGGCCGAGCCCGACTGGATCACCAACGAGCCCGTGCAGGCGGGTCATGCTTACGGGGTGGGCAGTGCGCAGGTGTATACCAACTCAGCCGAGGCCTTGCAGCGGGCGCGTGATGCGGCTCGGGTGGCCATGGTGCAGAAGCTTAAGGTCACTGTGTCTGGCTCCTTCAGTCAGGACACCCAAGAAACACGTCAGACAGGGGCGCAAACCAAGTTGCTGCAAACCGTGCGCAACACCGTCAGCAGTAGCATTCCCGAGGCGCAGTTTGACAATCTAGAGGTTCAGGAAAACCATGTGAGCGAGGGCGTGGCCTACAGCCTAGTACACTTAGATCGAATAAAGGCGGCCAGCCTGTTACGCCGTCGCATCGCTGAGCTAGACATGCAGGCCAGCGAGCTAGACGCCAGTGTGGCCA
>CAJXIK010000092.1 GCA_913054445.1 uncultured Bermanella sp. | reverse complement strand
CAGCCGTCTTGAGCAGCGATGAATTCCCCTATGGGCAACGCAGTGCCGAGATGGCTTTTGTCTCTTTTGCTGGCGGCTTACAGACCATAGGCGCTAACGGCCACGATGAATTCTGTTTCGACAACGAGACCCCGCCCCATCGCTGTTATTTACCCGATTTTCAACTGGCGGAGCGGCTAGTGAGTAATGGCGAATATTTACAGTTTATTCAAGACGGCGGCTATGACGAGCCTTCCTTGTGGTTGAGCGATGGCTGGAGCGCGTTACAGCAAGACCGAGCGCAAGCCAAACCGTCCCTGCAAACGCCCCTGTATTGGGTGCAACAAGAGGGCCGTTGGTACGAATTCGGCTTACACGGGCTCACCCCCATGGACCCTAATCGGCCGGTGTGTCACCTCAGTTTTTATGAGGCCAGCGCCTACGCCCAGTGGGCCGCTTGTCGCCTACCCAGCGAGGCCGAGTGGGAGGTGGCGGCGCGCCAAGCGCTGGCATCCATGACACAGATGTTCGACGTTTGCTGGCAATGGACGCAGAGCGCCTACGCCCCATACCCTGGCTTTAAGGTGGCTGCGGGTGCGGTGGGGGAATACAACGGCAAGTTCATGTGCAACCAAATGGTGCTGCGCGGCGGTTGCGCCCTGACACCCAAGGGCCATGTACGTGCCAGCTACCGCAATTTTTTCTACCCAAAAGATCGCTGGCCCATGAGCGGCCTCAGATTGGCGAGAGACGCATGAGGAGATATTTATGCAAGGACGCGTGCAGTATCAGAGTGAGCAAGCAGACGAGGGCTTGTACTTCTACGATTTCAACGTACAGAGCCACGACCAAAAACAGGAAATTCTAACCGGCCTCAAGCAATCGCCCAAGACCATCTCGGCCAAGTATTTTTACGACCAGCAAGGCTCGAAGTTATTTGAAGCCATCACCTGCCTGCCTGAATATTACCCCACGCGCACCGAGATTAACCTGCTGCGTCAATATCAGCAGCAGATATTAGAGCGGGCCGGAGAACAATGTTTGCTCATCGAGTATGGCAGCGGTGCCAGCACTAAGATTCGCCTGCTATTGGATGCCCTCAAGCCCAAGGCTTATGTGCCGCTAGACATCAGCAAGGACTTCTTATTTGCTTGCGCGGTGCAACTGAGGGCGCAATTCCCCTGGTTAGAGATTCACGCCACTTGCCTCGATTACCATAGAGAAGCCACCTTGCCCGCGCAGTTGCCCCGTGATTTCAAGAGGGTCGCCTTCTTTCCCGGCTCCAGTTTAGGCAACTTCACCCCCAGTGAATCCCTATCTTTCTTGAGGGGGGTGCGTGCCACCGTGGGTGATGAGGGTGCGCTGTTGATAGGGGTCGACTTGGTAAAAGACAAGGGCACCTTAAATGCTGCCTATAACGATGTGCAGGGGGTCACTGCCCAGTTTAATTTGAACATCTTAAGCCACCTCAACCACCTGGGAGACGGTAACTTTAATGCCCAGCATTTTTCCCACGAGGCCTTCTTCAACGAGCAAGAAAGCCGCATCGAGATGCACTTGCGCAGCGACCTAGATCAGATGGTGTACATCTTCGGTGAGCATTTTGTGTTTAAGGCCGGAGAGAGCATCGTCACGGAGTACAGCTATAAGTTTGTGCCCCAGCAATTCGAGCGCTTGGCACGCGATGCGGGCTTTGTCAGCCACAAGATGTGGTGCGACGCGGGTAAAAACTTTGCGTTGTTTTGGTTGGAGGCGGAGGGTTAATGGCTAACTGTTATGCGCCATACGCTCGCCACCATTTGCCCTTCGCTCTTCGCTCTTCGTAGGAGGGCAGCCCCTGCCCGATCGGCCACAGGTTCCTACATGGATGTAGGCAGTAGGGCAATGCAGGAGCAATTGCCGAGTGGCCTCGTACCAGCCCCTGCCCGATCGGCGGCTAACACAGCCCAATTCCCACCTACCGCAAACTCAACAACAACGCCTTCATCTGTGCAGGGTCTTTAAAGGTGGTGAGGCTGGCTTGCTGTTGCTGGTCTTGCACCAGCAGCCGCGACACCCAAAACCTTAATACCGCCAACCTTAAAAAATCCGGCAGGGCCCTGGTCTCTGCCGCGCTGAGGGTGCGCTCTGCCTGGTAGCCCTGTAGCAGGGCCGCCTTAAGTGTGTGATCTATCTGTTGTTTATCGTTTTGGCACCAGGCCATGAGGCAGATGGCGAGATCGTAGGCCCAGTAATCTGACCCCCCAGCATAAAAATCTATGATGCCGCTCAGGGTATCGTCCACAAACAAACTGTTATCTGGAAACAGGTCGGCGTGAATAAAGCCCTTGGCCAGTGTGGGGTCTTGCCCCCAGCGTTGCCAGCAGCCTTGTAAGTGGGCGAGTTCCCTGTGCATAAGTTGGCGGTCGGCCGCTGACAGTTGTAATTGCTCGCTCGTGACCTGCCGCTGTAACCAGTAAAACCCGCGGCTATTATCGTGGGATTGCTTAAAGCCTTGTGCCGCTAGGTGAATCTTGGCCAGCTGCCGCCCCACCACTTGGCATTGTTTCTTATTGGGTTGGTGCAGAGTGTCCCCCGCGAGGCAATAAAAAATGGCGGCGTCTTTTTGTTTGATGGTGAAGGTGAGTTCGCCATGAATGCTCTCGATGGGGGCCGCCAACAGACAGTCGTGGTGTTGCAGGTGAGATAACAGGGGCATGAAAAAATCGAGTTCACTCTGCTTTAGGTGCTCGAAGATGGTTAAAAAATAAAACTGAGTCTGTCCGGCTTTTTTGAGGGTGAGCTTGTAATTGGTATTTTCTATGCCGGCAGCGATGCCCTCGAAAGCCACCAGCTGGCCCAGGTTGTACTGGCTCAAGATGGATTCAAAGTCACGGCTCTGTAGTTGGGTGTATACGCTCATGTCGATATTACCAGCTGAAGATCACCCACTTAGGAATGACGAGGCTCGTCTGGGTGGCACGCTTAAATTCTTGGCTGTTGTCGCCCGTGGGCACTAGGTAATAGCTGGGGCCCACTTTGGGCACCACTTTGATCTCTAGCACCTCGCCGTTGAGGGTGTATTCGTAGAAGGTTTTGTCCTCCGTGTGGGTGATGATGATGGAGGGCTCCACCGGCACGGCGGCAAATACTGTACCGCTAAAAAGACTGGCCAATAAAAAAAAAGTGCTCAATAATTTCATGCTAACATCCCGTAAAATATCTCTGGCCATTGTAGCGCCACCGCCTCTCATAAGAATAGACCCATGACAGAATCTGATAAACAAAAGGTGATATTAGTCGACGGCTCGTCGTATTTGTTTCGAGCGTTTCATGCCTTGCCGCCGCTCACCAACAGTAAGGGTAATCCCACTGGGGCCATTAAGGGGGTGATCAACATGATCCGCAGCCTTATTACGGGCTACCCGGGTGCTAAGGTCATTGTCATTTTTGATGCTAAGGGTAAGACCTTTCGTAACGACATCTACAGCGACTATAAGGCCAATCGCCCGCCCATGCCGGACGACCTAAGATGCCAGATTCAGCCCATCCACGACATCATCGCCGCCATGGGTTTGCCGTTATTGGTGATCGACGGGGTGGAGGCCGATGACGTAATTGGCACCCTCGCTCAGCAGGCCACCGAGCAGGGCATAGAGACCATCATCAGCACCGGCGACAAAGACATGGCCCAGCTAGTGAGCCCCCATGTGACGTTAATCAACACGATGAACAACGAACACTTGGACATTGAAGGGGTGAAAAACAAATTTGGCGTGCCCCCAGAGCACATCATAGATTACTTAGCGCTCATGGGGGATAAGGCCGACAACATTCCCGGCGTGCCCAAAGTAGGCGAGAAAACCGCCAGGGGCCTCATCGCTGGCCTCGGTTGCCTAGAGGATGTCTACGCCAACCTCGACAAGGTAAAGGAGCTGGCGTTTCGCGGTGCCAAGACCCTAGCCCCTAAGCTGCAAGAGCACCAAGAGATGGCCGAGTTATCGAAGGTGCTGGCCACCATTAAGCTCGACGTGGCATTAGCGCAAGGCATCCAAGAGATTCAGCCGCTGCCGCCACAAAACCACAAGCTGCTGGCGCTCTATGAGTTTTGTGAATTTAAAGGCTGGATCAAAGAAGTCTCCGCCGATGGCGCGGCCGAGGAAGAGGTCGCCGACATCACCATAGATAGAAGTTTATACACTATCTTATCCACAGAAGATGAATTCGATACTTGGCTGCAAAAACTTAAAGATGCCGACTATTTTGCCTTCGATACCGAGACCACTAGCCTCAACTACATGGAGGCCCGCATCGTCGGGGTGAGCTTCGCGGTGGCACCCGGTGAGGCCGCCTATGTGCCGCTGGCCCACGACTATATCGACGCTCCGCCGCAGCTGGATAGACAATGGGCGCTCGCTAAATTAAAACCATTATTGGAAGACGAGGCCATCAGCAAGGTGGGGCAAAATTTAAAATACGATGCCCATGTGTTAAACAATCATGGCATCTGCCTGCGCGGCATTCGCCACGATAGCATGTTGCAAAGCTATGTCTTAAACAGCGTGGCCAGCAAGCACAACATGGATGCGCTGGCCAAAAAATACCTCAATCACGACTGCATCTCCTTCGAGGAGATCGCCGGTAAAGGGGTCAAACAGCTCCCCTTCAACCAGATCGATATTCAGCAAGCTGGCCCCTACGCCGCCGAAGATGCCGACATCACCCTGCGCCTGCACGAGACCCTGCATGGCAAGCTCGCCGCGAGTGAGTCACTGCTTGCTTTGTATGAAGAGGTCGAACTGCCGCTAGTGCAAGTGCTCACTTACATGGAGCAGCAGGGTGCGTTAGTGAACGCCGGGAAGCTGCATCAGCAGAGTCAGGACATTCAGCTGCGCCTCAGCGAACTCGAAAAACAAGCCTATGAGCTGGCCGGAGAAGAATTTAATCTGGCCTCGCCTAAGCAGCTGCAAGTCATCTTCTTCGAGAAGCTAGAACTGCCCATCTTGAAGAAGACCCCCAAGGGTCAGCCCTCCACCGCCGAAGAGGTGTTAGTGGCATTAAGCCGCGATTACGAGCTACCCAAAGTAATCCTCGAACACCGCGGGTTGGCTAAGTTAAAAAACACCTACACAGATAAATTGCCGCGCATGATCGCCCCCAGCAGCGGCCGCGTGCATACCTCTTATCAGCAAGCGGTGACCGCCACCGGACGCTTATCGAGCACCGATCCCAACCTGCAAAACATCCCCGTGCGTAACGAACAAGGCCGTAAGATACGCCAAGCATTCGAGGCCCCGGCGGGTCATGTGCTGGTGGCGGCCGATTATAGCCAAATAGAATTGCGCATCATGGCGCACCTGTCTAAAGACCCAGGTTTGCTGGCGGCCTTCTCCCAGGGCAAAGATATACACAGGGCCACCGCCGCCGAGATCATGTCGCTGGATGAGGCCGATGTCAGCAGTGAGCAGCGTCGCCATGCCAAGGCGGTGAACTTCGGTTTGATCTACGGTATGTCGGCCTTCGGTCTGGCCAAGCAGATCGATGTGAGTCGCAAAGAGGCGCAGGACTACATTAATACTTACTTCGAGCGCTACCCTGGGGTGCGTACGTACATGGAAAACACCCGCGAGCTGGCCGCCAAGCAGGGTTACGTCGAGACTCTATTCGGGCGTCGCCTCTACCTGCCCGAGATCAACAGCAAGAATGGCATGCGCCGCCAAGCGGCCGAACGCACCGCCATCAACGCCCCCATGCAGGGCACCGCCGCCGACATCATCAAGAAGGCCATGATTAATATGCATCGCTGGATCGCAGAAGAAGCCCTCGATGTGAAGATGATATTGCAGGTACACGATGAACTGATCTTCGAGGTGCCGGTGGCCAAACTAGACTCAGTGCGAGCCAAAATTAAAGAAGTTATGGAGGCGGCGGTGCAGCTGGATGTGCCCTTACTGGTGGATGCCGGTGTCGGCGATAACTGGCACGAGGCGCATTAGGCTGCGCCCCTCAACCTCACTGTCGCCAAAAAGTAGGGGTAAACAACACCAGTAGGGTAAATATCTCCAAGCGCCCCAGTATCATGGCGAAGCTTAGCACCCACTTGGCGAAGTCGCTGATTTCGCCATAATGTGCCGCCACCGAACCCAGCCCAGGCCCTAGGTTATTCATGCAGGCTCCCACCGCGGTGAACGCGCTGACCATATCTAGGCCGGTGGTCAGCAGTAAGATGCACATCAGCAAATACAGCATCAGGTAAACGCTGCAAAAGCCCCATATCGCTTCCACGATGCGATCGCCCACCGGGCGGCCACCGACGCGAATGGGGATGATGGCGTTGGGGTGAATGAGGCGCTTAAGTTCACGGCTGCCCTGCTTGAAAATGAGCAGCACCCTAATCACCTTGAGGCCTCCCCCGGTGCTGCCCGCACAGCCGCCCATGAAAGCCAGAAAAAATAACATGAAGGGTAAAAACACCGGCCACTGAGAGAAATCGGCGGTGGCAAAGCCGGTGGTGGTGGCGATGCTCACCAGTTCAAAGAGGCCGAAACGCAGGGCGTCCATAGGCTCATAGACCTGGTTGATGACCAGTGTCAGCACCGTGAGGACAGCCACTATGGCCAGCATCATGAGCAGAGTGCGTACCTCGGCGTCGGCAAAATAATGCTTGATGGAGCGATAGCGCCAGGCATAAAAGTGGAGGGCAAAGTTAAAGGCGCTGATGACCATGAAGAAGATCGCCACGGTCTCGACTGCGCCACTGTTAAAGTAGCCGATGCTGGCATCGTGGGTGCTAAAGCCGCCGATGGCCACAGTGCTGAAGGCATGGCAAATGGCATCAAACAGGCTCATACCCGCAAGCCAAAAGCCCAATGAGCAACAGATGGTAAGCGTCAGGTAGATGTACCACAGGGCCTTGGCGGTCTCGGTGATGCGCGGGGTGAGCTTGCTGTCTTTCATGGGGCCTGGGGTTTCGGTGCGGTACAGCTGCATGCCCCCTATGCCCAGCATAGGCAGGATGGCCACCGCCAAGACGATGATGCCCATGCCTCCCAGCCATTGCAGAAATTGGCGATAAAAGAGGATAGAAGGAGGCAGGTTATCGAGCCCAGTGAGCACGGTGGCACCGGTGGTGGTCCAGCCCGACATGGACTCGAAGAAGGCATCGGTAAAGCTGAGGCCGAGGTTATCGGCCAGCATTAAGGGCAGCGAGCCCGACACCGCCAATACTAGCCAGAACATGACCGTCACCACAAAGCCGTCGCGGGTACGCAGTTCTTGACGGCGATGACGCACCGGTAACCACAGGGCGGCCCCCACGGCAAAGGTGATGCCTAGGGTGGTGATGAAGGCTTGCAGGGCCGAGTCTTGGTAGATTAGGCTCACCAAGATAGGGGGCAGCAGGGCAATGCTGAATACCATCAGCAGTAGCCCTAATATGCGAAAGATAATAGCCGTATGCATAGTGAGTGGGTCGTTTCCTATTCCTAATGGTTAGTGTGCCGGTCGTTCATGGGCCGGGGCTGCCAAAAGATTCGGGCATGCCCACAGGGATATGGGTAGTAGGGCAATGCAGGAGCAATTGCCGAGGGGCTGCCAAAAGATTCGGGC
>CAJXIK010000091.1 GCA_913054445.1 uncultured Bermanella sp. | reverse complement strand
TATTAGTGGTGCCGACACCAAGAGTCGAACTCGGGACCTACTGATTACAAGTCAGTTGCTCTACCAACTGAGCTATGTCGGCACTAATGGGGCGCATCTTATGCAAACATAGCCCTTTGGTCAAGCCTAAATTCAAAGTTTTTTATAAATCTTTTCAAGGGCTTAGCGAGCACTGCCGCTCGTTAGCTGCCCTGCACCTCGCGCTGCATCTCGTCGAGGCTGAGATGACGCACGTCCTTACCCTTCACTAGGTAGATCACGCCTTCGGCGATGTTGCGGGCGTGGTCGCCGATGCGCTCTAGGGCACGCAGGGACCAGATGACGTTCATCACGCGCTTGATGGAGCGCGGGTCTTCCATCATGTAGGTCACCATCTCACGCATGGCGCTTTCGTATTCCATGTCGACGTTTTTATCTTCACGAGCTACGGCGAGGGCGGCCTCGGCATCCAAGCGCGCGAAGGCGGTGAGAGCGTTGCGAGTCATGGCCTGCACGCGCCCGCCGATGTGACGAATCTCCACATAGCCCCGTGGCGATTCGCCCTCTTCACACAGCTTAATGGCTTGGCGGGCCACCTTGGCGCTCTCGTCGCCGATGCGCTCTAGGTCGCTGATGATCTTGCTGGCGGTAATCACCAAGCGTAAGTCAGAGGCCGCTGGCTGGCGACGCGCGATGATGCGCGTGCACTCTTCGTCTATGTTCATCTCCATCTGGTTAATTTTTTTATCGGTGGCGCGCACGTTCACCGCCAGCTCGCTATCGGCGTTTACTAGGGAGTTGATGGCATCCCCCACCTGACGCTCCACGAGGCCGCCCATCTCCAACAGGTGGTTTTTAAGTTGCTCCAGCTCAGAGTTGAACTGTTGGCTAATGTGGTGACTGTGTGCGTCTTTGCTGAGTTCCATGGATTACCCCTGTTCAATCGCTTGTGGTTTTTTGGCTTAAACCGCCACCCTAGCCGTAACGGCCGGTGATGTAGTCTTCGGTTTGTTTCTGCTCTGGGTTGGTGAAGAGCTGATCGGTATCGCCAAATTCTATCATGTCGCCCATGTACATGAAGGCCGTATAGTCGCTGACGCGGGCCGCCTGCTGCATGTTGTGGGTGACGATGGCGATGGTGAAGTCGTTCTTGAGCTCGTGTATTAGCTCTTCAATTTTTAAGGTAGAGATTGGGTCGAGGGCCGAGGCGGGCTCGTCTAGCAACAGCACCTCGGGCTTAACGGCGATGGTACGGGCAATCACTAGCCTTTGCTGCTGGCCACCCGACATGCCCAGCGCGCTTTCGTGCAGGCGGTCTTTTACTTCGTTCCATAACGCCGCGCTGCGCAAGGCCCATTCGACGGTTTCGTCTATTTGTCGTTTTTTCTTAATGCCCTGAATGCGCAGGCCATAGGCCACGTTCTCGTAGATGCTCTTGGGAAACGGGTTGGGCTTCTGGAATACCATGCCCACGCGGCGGCGCAGGTCGGCCACATCCACGTCTTTTTGATAGATGTTTTGCTCATCTAGCAGTATTTCACCACTAATGTTGCAACCATCGACGAGGTCATTCATGCGATTAAAGCAGCGTAGCAGGGTCGATTTACCGCAACCCGAGGGGCCGATAAACGCCGTCACTCGCTTCTTCGGGATAATCATGTCGATGCCGTGCAGTGCCTCTTTCTCGCCGTATTTTAGGCGCAGGCCTTTGACGGTGAGCGCCGCCACTTCGGCATTGATGTCTAGGTGCTGCTGTTCGCGTCCCATGGCAGACATATCGAAACTATGGCCTTTCTCTGTATTTGCTTGTGTCATAATTTTATCTTCTGTAGGTCACATTTCTAATGCTTTGTATTTTTCACGAAGGTGGTTGCGGATGTAAATAGCCGCCAGATTCAGCAAGGCGATGACGATCACCAGCAACAAGGCAGTGGCGTACACCAGTGGTCGCGCCGCTTCCACATTAGGGCTCTGGAAGCCTACATCATAGATGTGAAAACCCAAGTGCATGAACTTTTGATCGAGGTGCAAAAACGGGTAGTTACCGTTGAGCGGTAGGGTGGGTGCCAATTTCACCACCCCCACCAACATTAACGGTGCCACCTCACCGGCGGCGCGGGCCACTGCTAGTATGACCCCGGTCATCATGGCGGGACTGGCCATGGGCAAGATGACACGACTAAGAGTCTCCCACTTAGTGGCCCCAAGGGCCAACGAGCCTTCGCGAATCATACGTGGAATGCGTGCTAGGCCTTCTTCGGTGGCGACAATCACCACCGGCAGGGTTAGCAGGGCGAGGGTAATAGAGGCCCACAATAAACCCGAGGTACCAAAGGTCGGCGAGGGTAAGGCTTCGGGGAAAAACAATTCGTCTATGGTGCCCCCTAAAAAGTACACGAAGAAGCCTAGACCAAATACGCCGTAGACGATGGAGGGCACACCGGCCAGGTTATTTACCGCGATGCGAATGACGCGGGTGGTGATGCCCTGCTTAGCGTATTCCCGTAAATAGACCGCCGCCACCACACCCAGGGGCGTTACCATAAGGGCCATCAGAATCACCATCAATACCGTGCCGAAGATGGCCGGAAACACGCCGCCTTCGGTGTTGGCTTCTCTGGGGTCGTCGCCCAAGAACTCACCGAGCTTCGAGAAGTAGTGCGCCACTTTTTGCCCACTGCTCATGGCATTGGGGCGGAAGGCACGTACCACCTCGGACATCTTAATTTCGATGCTCTGGCCTCCCATCTCCACCGCCGTGAAATGATCTCGTGCCAAGTCTTGGTATAAGACATTCAGTTTTTTCTGATGCGCCGCGTACTCGGCATGCAAGACATCCCGTGCCGCTTGCAGGCGCGCCAGCTCGGCATCGCTAAGTTCATCATTTAATTCGAGGCGGCGTTCTTCTAACCTGAGGCGCTCAATTTGGTGGTTGATGCTGCCAATCTCGCCCTTCTGAATGTCCATGATGTCGTCGTGGATGGCCAGCGCGCGGGCGATGCGGCTCTGGAACGCTTGCCAGGCATGCTCGTAACTGGCGGCATCGCCGTTGGCGTCGGCCACTAGGGTGTCCCCTTGGTATACCGCACTCAGGTAGCCATAGAAGTTACCCCATTCGCGGCGCTCGATGGCCACGGCGGTGAGCGGGTAGGATTTTTCGCTGAGATGGTGGTCCAATACCCAGCGGAAGTCGCCGCCGTAAACGTCGCGGTTACCCACCTTTAACAGCAGGCGTTTGGCTTCGGCGGCACCGTTGGGGGTCTCTAAGCCGATGGCGTGCAGCTGTTCGGCGCTCACCATCTCGCTGTCGGCCACCTGGCCGACGATATTAAGCGGCGCGTTGCCCGGCAACGTGTAGTTAGCCTGAACGATGGCCGCAGGCCAAAAATGCACTAGGCCCTTGCTGGCGATAAAGCCCACTAGGCCCAACACCATGATAATACTAATGGCCACCGCACCGGCGTTAAGCCAGATGAAGGGGGAGCCAGATTTAACCCAATCTCTAAATGTAATGTTCATCATTAGGCCTCCTACAGCTGGCCGTATTTAGCACGCAGGTTCTGACGGACAGTCTCGGCGGCGGTGTTAAAGACAAAGGTAAATAGAAACAAGACAAACCCAGTTAAGAACAGAATACGGTAGTGGGAGCTGCCCACCTCGGATTCGGGAATTTCCACGGCGATGTTGGCCGCTAGGGTACGCATGCCCTCGAAGATGTTCACGTCGGTGATGGGGGTGTTACCCGTGGCCATGAGCACGATCATGGTTTCCCCCACGGCGCGCCCCATGCCAATCATCAGCGCCGAGAAAATACCCGGGCTGGCGGTGGGCAACACTACCTTCATCATGGTTTGCCAAGGGGTCGCCCCCAGCGCCAACGAGCCGTAACTGAGCGACTTGGGCACGCTGAAGATGGCGTCTTCGGCGATGGAGAAAATAGTGGGAATCACCGCGAAGCCCATGGCCAGGCCAACAATTAACGCGTTACGCTGACTAAACGACACACCTAGGTCATTGTTGAGCCAATCGACCATGGAGCCGCCGAAGAAGAGCGTCTCTAGGCTCGGGCTGATGCTAATGGCAAACCAGCCAGACAAGAGTATTACTGGGATTAGCAAGATAACGTCCCAACCCTCTGGCACTAAGTGGCGAATCTTAGCGGGCATATTGGCCCAGCTAAAGCCGAAAGCAAGCATGGCCACCGGCAAGACCACCAGCACCGCGAAGATGCCCAGCAAGTTGTTTTCTAAAAACGGGGCCAGCGCCAAACCCGCCAAGAAACCCAAGATAACCGTGGGCAGTGCCTCCATGAGTTCGATGATGGGCTTCACCTTACGGCGCAGGGCGGGGGCCATGAAGTAGGCGGTATAAATCGCCCCAGCGATGGCCAGCGGAGCCGCCAGCAACATGGCATAAAATGCGCCTTTAAGGGTACCGAACGCTAAGGGCACTAACGAGTACTTAGGCTCGAAATCGTTGGAGGAAGACGAGCTCTGCCAAATGTATTCGGGTTTTTCGTAGCCTTCGTACCACACTTGGTCCCACATGGAAGACCAAGAGATTTCTGGGTGCTCGTTATCCACCTTGAAGTGGTGGATCATGCCCTGCTTGGTTTGTACCAATAGGTCCTTGGCGCGCGGGCTCACACTGAGAAACTCGATGTCGCCGTCTACCAGTTTTTCGTCTATTAGGCTGCGGTGGGCGGTGCTGTGATAGATGGCCACCTGACCGCCTTCTCCGGCCACATAGAAACCTTTGCGTCGTTGCTCGCTGACGATGGCCTGCACCGCACTGGGGGTCTCTAGGACAAAGCTGCGCGCCATCACCAAGCGCCAGCGGTCGTCTTGGCGCGCCATGAACCACTGGCTAATCTTGCCTTCGTTGTTGCCGATTAACAGCGAGTTTTCGCCCAGCAAGAGGCTCATGCTGCTAATGGTGCCCACCGCATCTAGGGTGATGGTTTGGGTTAGGGACTCGTCTTCGAGGTTGATAATATGTAGCAGGCGCTGGTCGGCCAGCACAAACAGCCAGCGCATGGTCTGGTCGATTTCTACCTGATTAATATGACCGGCGATGCTGGGTAAGTTAACCGCCTCGTATTCCAGCATCACCTCGTCACTTAAAAAATCGACCTCTTTAAGATAGCGCTTAACCTGCAACTGGCCCGCCTCATTGAGCGCGGCGATGACCATGGCTTCTTCGCCATCACGCAGGGTGACGTCCACAATAGGCGATGCCCCCGTGTTTAAGTTGAGCGGCTCGACGCCGTAGGGATAGGCTAATTCTGGGGTAATGAGACGCTGGTCGTTGGGGTAGGTCACCCGGTAGTTGTGCTTCACCAGCAAGGCTTGGGCCTGCTGGTTAACAAATATCATCAGGCGGCTGGCCTCGGTATTGACATCGAATGCGTTCACCGTGCCCGCGAGGGGCAGGGATTCCTGTTGTAATATTGTTCCATCGCTCACCTTGAAGAAGGTCATGTCCCCGCTTTTTTGTACGCGCAGGGCCACCTCGCTTTGTTCTTCCATGGCGAGCAGGAGGGTTTGGTTGTCTTTATCTTGGCTGAGGGCGGGCACCGGATACTGGTTAGCTGGCTCGATGCTGGCCGCCACTAGCATGGGGGCCACCTCGTATAGCAGATAGAAGAAGATCAATAGTACCGCGGCGATGACGCTTAGGCCTCCGCCGGCAATGCCCCAGGCGGCAAGCTTGTTTTTGAGGGCGCGCAACGTCCTGTGGCGGCGTAATGCTGGCGTGTTGAAGTCCAGCTTAGGGGCTATTGGTCTACTCATAGGCTCGCTTTAATACAGGGTTTTTTCGCTAATAAAATATGGATGTAGAAGCCGTCGGCCACGGGGTGGCCTCGTACATAGTCAAGCTTCTACTCCAACATCAGGCCTTTAGTTTAAGCCCAATTTCTGCAAAGTTTTCGCCACAACTTTAGCCGGTAATGGGATGTAACCATCTTTGGCGACGATGCTTTGCCCTTGTTGGGATAAGATCATCTTGGCAAATTCACGCTCTATGGGTAACAAAGGCTGGTTAGGCTTCTTGTTCACATACACGTATAAGAAGCGCGACAACGGGTAGGTGCCGTTCACCGCGTTTTGTGGGTTCGCTTCTATAAACTTGTTGCCTTTCTTGGCCAAGGGCACCGCGCGCACGCTGGAAGTCTTGTAGCCCATACCGGAGTAACCTATACCGTTTAAAGAAGCCGACACCGCCTGCACCACAGAGGCCGAACCTGGCTGTTCCTTCACGGTGTTCTTGAAGTCACCTTTACACAGAGCTTTCTTCTTGAAGTAACCATAGGTGCCGGATACCGAGTTGCGACCGTACAATTCGGCCTTCTTGTTGCTCCACGAACCCGTGAGGCCAGCATCGCCCCACTTGCCGATGTTTTTATCCGCGCCACACTTACGGGTGGTGGAGAAGATGGCATCGACCTGTTTGATGGTGAGACCCTTGATTGGATTGTCTTTGTTTACAAATACCGCGAGGGCATCTATGGCCACCGGAATAGCGGTGGGCTTGTAGCCGAACCTGTTCTCAAACGCCTCTAGTTCTTTGTCTTTCATCTTGCGGCTCATGGGGCCCAAGTTCGAGGTGCCTTCGGTTAGGGCTGGGGGCGCGGTGGAGGAACCGGCCGCCTGAATTTGAATGTTGACATTGGGGTACTGGCGTTTGAATTCTTCGGCCCACAACGTCATCATGTTGGCGAGGGTATCTGAACCGACACTGGATACGTTACCCGCCACACCGCTGGCCTTGGTATAGGTAGGGATGGCCTTATCCACGTCTACCGCAAGACTGGGCACGGTCACTAGGCCAGCCAGTAGGCCGATGGCTGCTATCAACTTGTTGATTTTCATACTCTGCACCTTTTAAAGCTGTTTGTTATAGGATTAGGGAATTAAGTAAGGCCCTCAATATATTTCATCTATGTGACAGCAATATTACAGTTGTCATAAAAGGTTATTGTTTGTACAAGACTAGCCCCTATAATGCTCGGCATCGCGCCTCTCCATGAACCCCATTACCATAAAACGACCCTCGACCATGCTTGCACTGTATCAATTTATCTCTCGTTTCACCGAGCGCCTGGGGTTAACCACCCGCTACCTAGGTTTGTGTTTAGTGATTTGTACCGCCCTCGTGGTGCTATTACGCTATGCCTTTAACTACGCGCCCATCGCCCTACAGGAAATCATGACCTACCTGCATACCTCTTTGTTTATGCTGGGGGCCGCCTACACCCTAAAGCACGACGGCCATGTGCGAGTGGATGTGTTTTATCAACACATGTCGGCGCGCAGCCAGCACTGGGTTAACATTCTTGGCAGTGTCTTCTTGTTATTTCCCACCTGCTTGTTTGTGTTGATTATTTGCATTCCCTACGTGAGCAGCAGCTGGGCCATCAGCGAACACAGCATCGAGAGCAGCGGCCTGCCCTGGTTATTCTTACTCAAGAGCCTACTGCTAGTGCAGCCAGTGTTACTGATGATTCAGGGGTTGGCCGAGATACTGCGCCACGCCTTACTCCTCAAAGGCGAGGTGTGCTGACATGGAATATATGCCTTTTATTATG
>CAJXIK010000090.1 GCA_913054445.1 uncultured Bermanella sp. | reverse complement strand
CTTGGTCGATGGGCACCACAGAGGCTCCGGGAAGTGCTTTCTTCTTACCTAAAAAAACCTTAACAATATCGGATTTAGGGGTGGGCCCAATGTTACTGCTGGCCCCCACCACTACCACAGAGCCAGCCAAGGCCTGTGCTGCGCAGGTACACAGGGTGAGGGCGGCGATGAGTCTAATGGATGCTAAGTGTTTAAGTATTTTGTTCATAGCGAGCCCTCCCTTAAAAGACCGTGTCGATGGTGAAGGTTAATATGTTGCTCTTGTCTGGGGCGCTACCGGCATTTCTGGCGGCAAGATAGCCCTCGAGGTCGAACAGGCCCGCCTGATCTGCGTCTATGATGTCGTATTGCAGTTTTAAGGCGACCCCTGCGCTCATGTCATAGCGCACCCCAAGGCCGATGCGGGTGGCATCGAATTGGGCCGAGGTCTGCACTATGGTCTGCAGCTCTGACACGGTACTGGTTCCGTCACCATCCGTATCGAGTCGTGAATCAAGCTCAGCTTCTGTCAGGCTTAATATTGTAGCCACGCTATCGGTAGGTGCACCAAGATATATCCTGTCTTTATCATCGGTACTCTCGTGGAAGCCATAGCTAATGTGAGGCATCCATGGCCCAAAACGGTAACCGGCACTGAGATACAGTGAGGTCTGATCCTGAGTCACGCCATCCACCTCGGATACGGTGACTTCACCCAGTAACAACAGGTCGCCAGGCTCATAACGAAGGCTTACACTGGTAAAGCTGCCATCTTTGCTACCACTGCCATTGCCATAAACTTGATCGGCTAGGCTTATGATTAAGCCATTGTTACCTGCACCTGTGGTTGCCCCCCCCCCACGGTGGCCACGCGAATGCTCCATTCATCAGCCGCTAGGGTGGCGCTGAGAGCAACGATGTCACTTAGTGTAAAGTCATCATCGGCGGTCTTGCCGTAAACCCCCTGCACTTGCAGGCTATAATCCCCCACCTCACTATCCCAAGTAATATCGACGCCATCGATGTTGGCAAAGGTGTCTAATAAATTGTAGGTTTCCGCTGGCATCAGCGCCCAAGGCACCGCGTAACCCACGTCTAGGTATTCCGATAGCATGTAGTAGGGGGCACGAATGCGCCCTATCTTGCCCGAGAAGTTGTCATCGAACTGGTGCCGAAAATAGGCCCACTCCATGTTGGTGGCGAAGTCATTGCTCCCTCTGGCCACCAGCTGAGTGATGACACTGGACTGGGAATTGATATTGAACGACATCTGAATACCGGCCCGCGAGAAGCGTTGAAAATTGATGTCATCACTCACGCCGTTGTAGCTAATACTTTCATCGCTCTGGGTGATGCCGAAGGTGGCATAGCCATTGATGCGTAGGCGCTGGTCTTGCTCGGCTAGGCGCTGATTCATGCGCTGCACTTGGCGGTTGAGTTGTTCTACCGTCACCGCCTGGCTAGTGAGTGAGACCAGCAGCACCGGGATGGCGGCTAGACTCATACGTTTAAGTGTCATGGCTGTACCTACTCTATGGGTAGAAGGGGCATATATTGGGTATAGCAGATCTTTTAACATCTGCGAGATATGGGCCGCTACTGGGCTTAAGCTTGTGGGTAAGGTGGGCGCGTATTGGTTTTTATCCCGCTTTGGTTTTTAATAGGCCCATCAAGAAAACGTCAGTAAGAAACTGGAATCTAAAAAACACTATGCATATTCACATTTTGGGTATCTGCGGCACCTTCATGGGCAGCCTAGCGCAACTGGCGGTGGCTCAGGGCCATGAGGTGACGGGGTCGGATACCAATATTTACCCGCCCATGAGTACGCAGCTGGAAAAGGCGGGCATCGAGGTGATGGCGGGCTACCACGAACATCATCTACAGCCAGCCCCAGATTTAGTGGTGGTGGGCAACGCCATGAGCCGTGGCAACGTGGCGCTGGAGTATGTACTAAACCGGCAAATCCCTTATACCTCTGGGCCTGCCTACCTAGCGCAACACATCTTGCGCGGCAAATGGGTATTGGCGGTGGCCGGCACCCATGGCAAGACCACCACCGCCAGCATGCTCAGCTGGGTGTTGGCAGACTGCGGCTTTAAGCCCGGTTTCTTAATTGGCGGGGTACCCAAAAATTTTGCGGTATCGGCCCGCCTGGGGGAGAGCGATTTCTTTGTGGTGGAGGCCGACGAGTACGACAGCGCCTTCTTCGATAAGCGCTCTAAATTTGTGCATTACCAAGGGCGCACTGTGATCCTCAATAATTTAGAATTCGATCACGCCGACATCTTTGCCGACATAGAGGCCATCAAGACCCAGTTTCATCACTTAATACGCACTGTGCCCAGTCATGGCCAAATCATCTACCCACAGGCCGAGCAGCATATAAAGGACACCCTAGAGCAGGGTTGCTGGACCCCCACCTCGGTGCTGGGCAAGGACTGGGATTACCGCTTAATCGACGCGGCAGGTGCCCACTTCGAGGTGTTGCAGGCAGACAAGCCGGTGGGACAGGTAAAATGGTCGCAAATGGGCCTGCACAACGTGATGAATGCGCTGGCCTGCATTGCCGCCGCCTATCATGTGGGCATCTTACCGGCAGATTCAATTTCTGCACTTAATCGTTTCGAGGGGGTTAAGCGGCGCATGGAACTGGTGACGCAGGCCCATGGCATCAGTGTCTACGACGACTTCGCCCATCACCCCAGCGCCATCAAGAGCACCCTAGCGGGGATGAAAAACAGCGGGCAGTTCAAGCGTATATGGGCGGTGATAGAACCCAGATCCAATACCATGCGCCTCGGGGTACACAAGATGGCTCTGCCCGACGCGGTCATAGATGCCGAGCACGTGCTCTGGTTCCAGCCCCAAGGGCTAGACTGGCAATTGGCCGACGTGGTGGCCCAGTGTAATGTCGGGACCGATAAAACAGCGCATAAATCGGTTTTGTTTAGGGACGTAGACGCTATAATCGCCCACCTGCTAGAGCATGCCCAAGCTGGGGATGCGGTGGTGTTGATGAGCAACGGCGCGTTTGATGGTATTCATCAGAAACTGGCCACGGCCCTAGCCAACGTCACCGAGCAGGCATAACAGGAATTCTATGACACACGCGCCCAGCTCAACATCCGCCCAGGCCCCCATTACGCTTGCCATCACCGGTGCCTCGGGTGCTCCCTATGCGCTGCGCCTGTTGCAGTGTTTGGTGGCGGCGCAGCGCGACGTGTATGTGTTAATTAGCAAGGCGGCGCAGGTGGTCCTGGCCACCGAGACCACGCTCAAGCTGCCCGGCACTCAGCAGAAGATGCAGGCCCACCTCACGGCCGTGTTTAATGCCAAAGAAGGGCAAATAAAGGTGTTTGGTCGCGAGCAATGGTTTGCCCCGGTGGCCAGTGGCTCTGGCCGCAACGGCCCCATGGTGGTGTGCCCATGCAGTACCGGCACTCTGTCTGCCATCGCCACCGGGGCCAGCAATAACCTTGTGGAGCGCGCCGCCGATGTGGCCATTAAAGAAAGGCGCGAGCTAATACTGGTGCCCAGGGAAACCCCATTTAGCCCCATACACTTAGAGAACATGCTCAAGTTGGCCAACATGGGGGTAACGATCATGCCCGCCAGCCCAGGCTTTTATCATAATCCTAAGTCGGTGGATGATGTGGTGGATTTTATGGTGGCGCGCATCCTGAGCCACTTGCAGATAGAGCAGACCCTAGTGCCCTTTTGGGGTGAGTAATCACGCCTCTTAAACGAATATCATAAACAGTAGGAATAGATATGAGCCTCAACGAACGAGACATAAAAGTGGCCATCGTGGCCGCCATCGGTGCCATGGTGGTGTCTGTGGTGTTATTAGACATGAAAGGTTATATCAAGCATTCGAAGGTGGAAGACAGCGGCGTCATTGCCGAGTTTAAGCTGATGGCCATGGGAAGCGATAATATGGCGCGTTTATCGAGCAAGACCGCCAATAAAGAGGCATTTTGCGCCGATGGTTATTTGTTGATGCGCCCCCAGAAGAGTGAGACCACTAATGTGGTGGCGGGTCTGCTGGTGGACAGCAAGAACCGAGCGGTGGTGTGTTCCACGTCATTGCCTGCGCCGCGAGGGTAACTCAGGGTAACCATTTCAGGCTGGCGGGAAAAGTGATGTGATGCGGCTTTAATTTTAATGCGATGGCCCTAGAAGGCTAAAGTGAGCACTTGCTTTTAATTCTTGTGCTTTTACAATGCCGCCTTGAACTTAATAAGCAATACCCGTGTTGTCACCATGAATAATAATAAGAATAAAGAGCAAACCAGCAAGCTTAGTCGTGAGATTTGGTTGTTTGAGCAGTGGCTGTCTTCCCTAGAGGGGCAGCAGGGGGATACTCAGGAGCGCATTCGCAGTGCGTACCGTGATTGCATTGCCTCGCGTAAGGCAGAACTGTTGGCCTTGCAAGGGCAGATGTCGCGCCTAATGCCTGCTTAGTCCTGGGTAGCGAGGGGCAGCTCAACCCAGAAACTGGCCCCTGCCTGGGGGTTGTTGTAAAAGCCCACATTGCCCCCCATGTGTTGCGCCAGCATCTTGGCAGTACACAAGCCTACGCCCGCCCCAGATATGGGGCCCGTGGCATGCTCCAGCCGTTCGAAGGCTTCGAATAAGTTAGCTTGATGGTGGCTTGCAATGCCGGGGCCGTTATCACGCACGATGAAGCGTTGATAGCCTGCCGTTCCCCTCTCTGCCAGTATGCTGATCTCCCCCCGTACGGGAATATAGTTGATGGCGTTGATCAAGAAGCTAGAGATAATCTCCCTAAAATAGTGTTCATTGGCGCGTATATTTAGCAGTTTGTCAGGGGTGTGATCGGTCACGCCGATGTCGCGGGTGTTTGCCATGGGCAAGACGCTCTTGATCAACTGCGTGATGGTGGCCTTGGGTTGCAGGCTGACTAGTACCATCTCGCTGGCATCCACTCCCGCCTCGGAAAACAATAATATGTTGTTCACTAGGGACAGCATAGTGTTGCCCGAATCTAAAATTTGCTGCATGTTTTGTTGCTGGCTTTCATTGAGCGGGCTCTTGGTGGCGCTGGCCAATAACTGAGCAAAGCCCAGTACGCCGTTGAGTGGGGTTCTGAGTTCATGGCCCATGGCACTTAGGAATTTTGTCTTGGCGTGGCTGGCGGCTTCGGCTTTGATTTTTTCGGCGTTGAGTTGCTGGGTTTTCTTTTCGATCTCTATGGCCAGGGCATGCTCTTTTTCTTGCATGGCCAAGCGCCTCTCTTTGGCGAGTTCGGTGCTGATGGTTTTACTCGATGGGTAAATATCAAATTCAACATAGGGGTTCTGTTCGTCGTAGCAAATGTTTACCTCATCGGCCCAGCAGTTGGTCTTTAACGCTCGGCTAAACAGGCCAATTACTTTGCCCTGAATAAAGGGGCAGCCCCAGCGCTTCGGCAGGTTTCTTTGCATGATGAGTTCCCAGGTATTGCGTACTCTCACCCGTGCGGTGCCTTGCTCGGGCTGAAAATAGAGTATTTCAAAGGTTCCCCAACCGGCACTGCCCGCCGCCTTGCCCCATTGGGCGAAACCCTCTTCGAAGGTGTCCCCCAGCACGGTGACGATAGTGTCGTACTCTTGATCTGTGCCGTCACTCGAGGAGGCGGCGACTTGCAGGCGAAACAGGTTGTAACCCACCTCTTCTGCTAGGGGTTGCAGCATGGTTAATAATGAAGGGTCTAGCCAAAATAATGCCGAAGGCGTGCCGAGAATATCGAAGGTGCCTTTTTCGGGTTGCCACTCATATTCAACACCATTAATGGTGATAGAGGTGTCGGTGTTCATGGTGATGAATGGCCTCTGCTTTTTATAAGTAAATGCTTATTTATTAGCCTAGACAACAAGATGAATTAATCCAGCGTGTGTTAGGCGTTGTACCCACCCACGCTGGATTATGTGGCTCTATTTAAATAATAGAATAGTACGAGGTTATGCGCTGAGCGCGTCTTCGGTTTTAAGCTTAGCGATGACTTTTTTGCGCAGTTCGGCCTTGATGATTTTACCCACTGGGTTGCGTGGAATCGCCGAAATTATCTCTAAGCGTTCGGGCAGTTTGTAAACAGCAATGCCTTGCGCGCGCATGAAATCGGTGATGCTCGTCAAGGCCAGTTCGGCTTGCGCATCTTTGGGTACCACATACACGCAGATGCTTTCGCCGAGTCGTTCATGGGGCATGGCCACGGCGGCCGCATCTAAGATGTCTGGGTGGCCCTGTAACATGTTCTCGATTTCTTGTGCGCTAATATTGTTGCCGCCACGAATAATAATATCTTTGCAGCGATCGAAGAAACTGATGTAGCCATCTTTTTCAATACGAAACAAATCCCCGGTATAAAAATAGCCGTCCTCATCAAACGACGTCGCCGATATGTCTGGGCGTTGGTAGTAACCCGGGAAGACGTTGGGGCCTTTATACGCCAGCTGGCCAATATCACCCACTTGGGTTAAGACCTGTTGGCTGTCGACATCGACAATTTTTATTTTAACGCCATCGACGGGGTTTTCGTCATGACGTATGACCCAGTTTGGGTAGCAGCGTGAGCGCGTCTGTGCATCGGGAATGTCTTTTGCGCAAGAAATAATCGCGGTGCCTTCGGTTTGCCCCCAGGCAGATGAGACATCGATATTCCATCTCTTTTTAAACTCACTCAATGACCACGCCGATGGTGGAGCTGAGCCTGTTAGGATATTTTCGACGGTGCTTAAATTTAAGCTGTCGACATTAGGGTGTTTCAATATCATGTTGAGCAAGGCGGGCACCAGTAAGGTGGTGGTGATGCCTTCCGAATTCATTTGCTCGAAGAAAACCTCGCCGTCGAAGGGGTGGTGAAAGACGATGGTGCCGCCAAAATACAACCAGTTGACTAAACCTATGCCCACTCCAGTCATGTTGACCATGGGCGCGGTGCATAAGGTAACCTGGCAGCGCTTGGACCAATCGCCGGTGGCCTTGGCCAACACTTGCATCTGTGCGTTCCAATTATTGTGGCTCATGGGGCAGCCTTTAGAATTGGACTCGGTGCCCGATGACCAACACAGGCTAAAGATTTCGTTGGCATCTAGCTTAATATCGTCAAGCTGCGCCATGTCGGCAGGCCCAGTGCTCATCTCGTGGAGTTCAGGCAGAGTGATGATGTGCTGTAATGTAGGGTGCTGGTCGCTAAGATTTTTAACCATCTCGATGTTATTGAAGCCGCCAAAATTTTCTAGGCTGATATACGCCTTGGCCTTGCTTAACTCACAAATATAATTAAATTCTTTTTCGCGCCACTGAATAGGCAGGGGTGAAAATATGGCACCAATGCGCGCCAGCGCCATGTAGGTCATGGCCAGTTCGACGATGTTGGGCAATTGAATAATGACGATGTCATCTTTGCCGATGCCGCGCGCTAAAAATGCCGTTGCTAGGGCGTCGACCTTGGCCCCCAGTTCGGCATAGGTGAGCCTCAATACCGGAAGATCCACCAATTGGGGTTTATTGAGCGGGTCAACCAAAGCGATACGCTGTGGATACTTTTTTACATTATTTAAAAAGCTATCCACTAGGGTTTGGTCTGTCCAGACGCCCTTGTCGGTGTAAAAATCTATTTCATCTTTATTGGTGAGTATCATGAAGCATCCTATTTTTATTGTTGGTTAATGCCGTACATCTGGCAGTATTTCGGAAAAATAAATACTAATCAATAGACC
>CAJXIK010000089.1 GCA_913054445.1 uncultured Bermanella sp. | reverse complement strand
TTGAAAGTGCTCGCTGGCGCGAAACACATGCAAACAGGCACCGCACCGTACCGCCCCCTTGGCCACCTGTAGTTGGCTGGAGGTGATGCGAAATGTGGTATCACATTTAGGGCACTGGGTGATGCGAGTCTGTTCCATGTTTTATTATTCGTATAGATCCATTATTAACAGTGTCTGCGTGCGCTCACTCGTACCCAGCCGTCTTCTTCATCGACACCTAAGATGTCGCATTGGCCCTCATAGGCCGTCACCACTTCCTGGGCCTGGCTGGCCAAGATGCCCGATAATACCAAATGGCCGCCGGGCAATAGGTAGGCGAGGATGGCGTCTTTTAGCTCTACTAATGGGCCTGCCAGAATATTGGCCAGCACCACCTCCACCTGAGTCGTGGGCGCATCATCCACTAAGTACAGCTCAATATTCTGGGCGTCAATGCCGTTACGCTGCGCATTTTCGCCACTGGCGAGTATGGCCTGTGGGTCTATGTCGATGCCCACCATGTGCTTGGCCCCCAGTAACATTGCCGCTATGCCGAGTATGCCGCTGCCGCAACCGAAGTCCACCACGCGTTTGTGGTTTATCTCAAAGCCGTCTAGCCAACGCAGGCAGAGGGCGGTGGTGGCATGGGTGCCAGTGCCAAATGCGAGGCCAGGGTCGAGCTTTAAATTCACCGCTTGGGGGTCTTTAGGTTCGCGCCAGCTGGGGCAGATCCAGAGGCGTTCACCAAATTGCATGGGCTCGAAGGTGTCCATCCATTCGCGTACCCAGTCTTTGTCTTCCACCAGTTCTATTTTATAGGTGGGGAAGTCCTGCTGAGTTTCGCGTGTGTAAAGCTCGGCCAGTTGCTGCATCTGCTCGGCGAGGGGTTGCTCGGCATCGAACAGCGCCACTAGAGTGACCTTGTCCCACAGGGGGGTGGTGCCTAGCTTGGGTTCGTATATGGGTTGGTCGGCCCCGTCGCGCATGGTGACCGCTTGGGCCCCTATGGCCATCAGCAGGTCCTCTAGGTCTGAGGTTTGGTCGGCGTTTACGGCTAATATGGCTTGAATCCAGGACATGACGGCCTTGCTATGCGTGGTAATTTTAAGCGGCTCATAATAGCTATAATAAGCCTAGGAATCTAGCCCCTCGGTCGTGCCGCAGGCTATACCTTATGGGGGGTGTGTGGCTGTGACGCTATTTATCTAGTTGCTTGAGGGCCGCCATTAGGGCGAACTCGTAACCCTGCACTCCCAGGCCACAGATGACACCCAGCGCCACATCACTGAAATAACTGTGAGCACGAAACGACTCGCGGGCATGCACGTTAGAGATATGCACCTCGATGAAGGGAATGTTCACCCCCAGCAGGGCATCGCGAATGGCCACACTGGTGTGGGTGAACGCGGCCGGATTAATAATAATAAAATCGATGCCTTCGCCACGGGCATCATGAATGCGCTCGATAATTTCGTATTCGGCATTACTTTGAAAAGACAGCAGGTGATGACCTTGGGGTTGCGCGATGGCTAGCAAATTTTTGTGGACATCATCTAGGGTATCGCTGCCATAAATATCGGGCTCGCGCATGCCCAATAAATTTAAGTTGGGGCCATGTAACACAAGGATGGAAGCCATAGTCTGCACTTAGGATAAACGTTGAGAAGAGGCCAGTGTGCCTAAAGCGTTGAGGCGTGTCTAGCGCAGGGGATTTTCATGAACTCTTGGCTATAAATTTCGTAGTTGAGGCGCAGTCATTTATGAAGCAGGCAGGTACAGTTGCACATTATTACGCCCTTGTCGTTTGGCCTCGTAAAGGGCTTCATCGGCTTGCTCGATGATGCTATCGCTGTTGTCACCGGTGAAGCTGCACACCCCACAAGAGAAGCTTACTTTAAACTCGGTGTCAGCGGCGCTGTGTTCCAACTGACTAAAAACTTCGCGAATATCATTCATCACGTGCAGGGCATCCGCTCCCTTAGTATCGGGGAGAATCACTGCAAATTCTTCGCCACCGTAACGGCCGATGCTGTCGGTCTTGCGCAATCTTTGCTTTAAGAATAAAGACAGGGCCGAAATCACCTTATCACCCACAGGGTGGCCATAGTTGTCGTTTACCTTCTTAAAAAAATCTATGTCCACCATGGCAAAACACACCTGAGTGTTGTTTTCCTTGGCGCGGCGACAGGCCTGTTGCAGGCGATCCAGTATGTGAGTGTGATTAAACAAGCCGGTGAGGCTGTCGCGTACGATCAGGTTATTTAACACTCGGGCACGCTGGCCACGGTTTTGCACGGTGGTGGCTAGGTGAGCTGGGTCGATGGGTTTAGTGAGAAAGTCATCGCCACCCTGACTCATAGCGTGTAATTGGATCTCCTTATCGTCTTCGGCAGATAAGAAAATAATAGGCAGGCGCAGGTACTCGGCCTGTTGGCGAATCACCGCCGCCAGTTCGGTGCCAGTGCAGCCTGGCATATACATGTCCATGACGATGATCTCGGCTTCGAAATCTTCCATGGCATGTAAAATCTTCATGGGGTCGGTGACCACATGGGTAATCATGCCTGCCTGGGTTAGGGCTTTTTCGCAGAACAGAGCCTGGCTGCGGGAGTCATCCATGATCAAAACCTTGTAGGGCTCAAACGGCGTGGCGGAATAGTATTTTTCCACCGAGCGAATTAATTGCGGTACCGCCGGGCGCACAAGGAAGCGCTCACCACCGGCGCGGCAGGCCGCGAGGCGTTGTGGTAGCGAGGCGCTGTGTTCATTGGTGATAAATATCATGGCCCCGCGCGGCTCGTTTGGCGCGTCGTCGGTTCTTTGCTTGGCCCAGGATTGCAGGAGCTCGATGCCCTGGCCATCGCCCTGAAAGTGAATGTCTACAATGAAGGCGCTGGCCTCATATTGACGGCTCAGTTGTTGGAAGTGTTCATGGTTTTTCACCACTTGGCTGGTGATATCGAAGTGGTTGAGTTGTTCGGTGAGCTTATTGGCCAGCTCACTATGCACCGCTAAAAAAACCGGCTTTTTATGGGGGATGTGATGATCCACATCGTGGTCACGGTCATTGCGGCGCAGGGTATTTTCACCCAACTGGTAGATGCTGGCATGGAGCCTAGTGAGGCTGGCCTCATCATTGAGCAGCTCGGGCTGCTGAATGACAATTAATTGATCCTCTATGTCGTGGGCCAAATCCAGTAGCGGCTTACCACCAAAACGCTGTGCACGCCGAATGAGAAGGTCTGTTTCATAACGTAATTCTTCGACGTTTTCCGAGGTGAGGGGCTGCCGATGCATGATGCGCCAGCGGTTTAATATCACCCGCACTTGGTTGATCACCCGGTTAGCAAAGTGACGCCTTAACGCATCTGTGGGCTGTTCTTTTTCTGTGTGGCTCATGGGCTCGTCTTGGATTAGCTGCGTGAGTAAAGTGCTGTGGGCTGCCTCTATTCACTTTAGCAAGGATTCCGGAGAGTGTTTGTCAACTCGACTATTAAATACAGCAAGAGCGTCTAGCCTTTACTAGGTAAGCGATGCTGGGAATGGATGAATGGCCAATCAAGGATGCTCCCGTGTGCCCCTGCTCGTCTTGAGCGTGCCTTTGCTGCTGTTGATGATCTGTCTCGTCATGGCCCAGGGGGGCGCTAAACTCATAACCCCTAAACTATTGGCCAGTGCCCAGCAGGCCTACGGTGCGAGCGTCGACAAAAAATTACGCCGCTGGGGAGCATTACTGGGCAAGTCTCAGCAGTCCCAAGAAATGAAAAAACTCAAGCGGGTTAATTATTACTTCAATCAACAGATTACCTTCATCAGCGATAAGCAGCATTGGCAAAAAGAAGATTACTGGGCCACACCCTTGGAAACACTCGGCAGTGGTGGGGGAGACTGCGAAGATTATGTGATTGCCAAGTACTTCTCATTAATTTACCTAGGGGTCGATCAAAAAAAACTACGCATCACCTATGTGAAAGCCATTAAGCTGAATCAGGCTCACATGGTGCTGGCCTATTATGCCAAACCCAGCAGCGACCCTCTTATTTTGGACAACATAAACCCAACCATTATGCCGGCCTCAAGGCGTCGCGATTTAGCGCCGGTATACAGTTTCAATGGCTTGGGTATGTGGCTAGAGCGTATGCGTGGCAGCAGTATTAAGATGGGAGACGCCAACCGCTTAAACATGTGGGTGGATCTACTGGTGCGCATGGAAGAGCAAGGCTTGCAGGCATTGCTGAATGCCGGTTAAGATTTTATCAGGCAGCCAAAAATATTAAAAACAACACTATGCTAGGGAGGGATTTAATATGAGCATTCGCCGCCAGTTGGCCCTGTGGATCGGCCTATTAATGTGCTTGATCATGAGTGGCAACCTGGTTATCAACGTGTTGCAGTTGCACAATAACTATGAACAACAACTACAGGCGCGCGCCGATGAGACCGCCACCACATTGGCCTTGAGCATGAGCCATAGCGCCTTGCTGGAAGACGATGCGGCGTTACGTTCTATGGTGGACGTGGTCTTCGATCGCGGCCACTTCGCGCAAATTCGTTTCGATTACCTAACTGCGAGTCGTGCCGTGGTGCGTGATGCCGAGCAAGATATAGCGCCCAGTGTGCCGCAGTGGTTTAAAGACGGGCTGAGACTTTCTTCCGGCACCGCCCGCGCTCATGTTAGCCAAGGTTGGCAACAGCTGGGCCAGTTAACGGTGACCCTGCATCCTGGGGCCATGTACCTGCAACTGTGGCGTCTGGTGCAGGCAGAAATCGCCTGGTTTGGGCTGATGTTATTGGTGGCGGTGTACGGCTTAAGGTGGTTATTGCACTGGCAGCTGCAACCCTTGAAGCAGGTCTTGTCGCTGGTGGATAAGCTCGCCCATAATCAATTTTCTCATATCGTCGCCCAACCCCGGGCACGGGAGCTTAAGTCCTTGGTAAACAGCATGAACGCCTTGAGCGACCGCTTACACCAGAGCTTTGTCGCCCATGGTGAGACCGTCTCTAAGTTGCAGCAGGATAAATTTAACGACTCTCTCACCGGTTTAAATAATCGTCAGGGCTGGCAGCGATTCTTACAGGATCACATGCAAGAGGATAACTTCAGTCGTGGCTGGGTGGCGTTGCTGAATGTGGAGAACCTCAGTCAGTTAAACAGCGCACAAGGCAAGAGCTTAACGGATGAACTGTTGGCGCAAATTGGCGATCAATTAAGCCATGAAAGCTTATTGAGTCACGAGCATGTGTGTGTGGCGCGCACCGGTGGCGGTGAATTCTGGATCTTCAGCCCCGACCCGTTAGCTGACGAGTATCTAGTGGGCATTAAGGCCATAGAGAAAAATTTGTTGCAGCTCTCTTTGGTGCAACAATGCCTAGCGCAATTGCGCATGGCGGTGTTGCCTGTGCATGGGTTGTTGTCACCCTCTAGCCTGAAGCATCAGTTAGATTTATTGCTAGAGCGGGCTCGCCATCAACAGGTGGGGCTGCTAGTGGGCGAGGTGGCAGAGCACTCTGTCATTAACTGGCAACATTGGCGGCAGAAACTCGAGAACGCCTTGGCGCAGGGCAATATCGCGTTGTATCGGCAGCCCTTGTTTAACGCCGAGGGGGAATGCCTGCAACAGGAGGTACACTGTCGTTTAATATGTGTGGGCGAGGCCTCTATGGCCGCCGGCTTATTTTGGCCCATGGTGGAAAAACTAGAGCTGGCCAGCGCCTTCGACCGTTTGATCGTGGAGAAATGGCAGGCTCACTTCGAGCAACATCCCCAGAGCGGAGACTGGGTGTTAAACCTGTCGGGCAAGAGCCTAAATGACGAGCATTTTTGCCACTGGTTCGAACAGGTTTTGTCCACCGTGCAAAAGCAGGCACTGATTATCGAATTTAGTGAGTACACGCTAGTACACAGCAGTGAGCGGGCTGCGACGTGGTTGGCGCATATTATTCAACAAGGGGTGCGTCTGAGTGTTGACCATGTGGGCACCTCGGGAAAAAGCTTTGGCTTCCTGGCACGCCTCCCCCTCTATCAGGGGAAAATCGAGCGGCGCTTCATTCGCGACATTCACCGGCACAAGGAAAACGCCTTCTTTGTGGCGGCCATGGTGCAAGTCTTTCAAGGCCAGCAAACTCTGTGTTTTGCCGAAGGAGTAGAGAGCGAATCGGAAAAGGCGGCCCTGCTCGCCTTAGGGGTAGACGGGGTCATGGGTTACGGCTTGCAAGAACCGCTTTTACTCTGATGCATTGACCTTTGTAAGGGGCGCAGGCTATTTGCTATAGTGGGCAGACTGAAAAATGGAGCCCAAATATGCGCCGCTTGCTTATCTGTTTAAGTTTGTGTTGTTCATTTAATGCCGTTGCCGAACTCACCTTAGAATCCCCTAGGGTGCGGGCCATGCCGCCCAGTGTCAGCAATACCGCCGCATTTTTTACCGTTCACAATAGTGGTCAGCAGGATATTAGGCTCACCTCTGTCAGCACCCCAGCCGCCAGCAACAGTGAATTTCATCGACATGCCATGAGTGATAGCGGGGTCATGTCCATGTCACGGGTGCATTTCATCGACATAAAGGCGGGACAATCGTTTGAATTTAACAGCGGTGGCCATCATATTATGCTCATGGGCTTGCACCAGCCGTTGCGCCCGGGTGAGCGCATCCAGCTAATCTTGCAGGATAATAACAAGATACAATACCCGTTTGAGGTGCCGGTCATGTCCATCATGGCGGCGCAACAACTGGAAAAAAATAACCACCCCCACCACTAAACATGAGTATAAAAATGAAATCGGGCAGTGAACAATTGGAAAAGTTTTTAGAGGCGGGCTGGGTCATGCGCATCCTTGTGGCCACCTTGGCGGTGTACTTGCTGCTCTCGTTCATCTTGGGTATTTTTTGGAACTCTGAGCCAGAGCCCTTCTCGGTGAATGAGGCGGCGGCGGCCCATGCTCAGCAAAACAATCGCACGGTGACCACGGGTTACACCACCACGGTGGCGTTGATGACGGTGACACAAACCTTGTTGGATAAGCGCGGCGGTTACTTAAGCAACGATGTGTTTCCCCCTGGCCTGTGGTTAGACAATATTCCTCGTTGGGAGTTTGGGGTGCTGGTACAGGTGCGTGATTTAAGCCGTGCCATGCGTAAGGACTTTAGTCGCAGTCAGAGCCAGAGTACCGAAGATCTAGACCTCTCTATCGCCGAGCCACAGTTTCATTTTGACAACCATTCGTGGGCCTTACCCGACAGCGAAGGGGAGTACCGCCGTGGCATCGACAAACTAAATGCCTATATCTTGCGCCTCTCTGACAGCGCTAATCGCCAGTCTCAATTTTACGCCCGCAGCGATAACCTGCGTAGCTGGTTAAAAGATGTGGAGACCCGTTTGGGTTCACTATCGCAACGGCTCAGCGCCAGTGTGGGCCAGAAGCGCATCAATACAGACTTGGCCGGCGATGGGGCGGCCCAGCAGAGCACGGCCAATGAAAGTGAGTTTGAGGCGAAGACCCCTTGGCTGCAAATAGACGATGTCTTCTATGAGGCGCGGGGCACCGCTTGGGCTCTCATTCACTTCCTTAAGGCCATGGAAGTGGACTTTGCCGATGTGCTGCACAAGAAAAACGCCCTAGTGAGCGTGAAGCAAATTGTACGGGAACTGGAGGCCACCCAGCAAAGCATTTGGGCACCCATGATCCTCAACGGCGATGGCTTTGGCATGACCGCCAATCACTCACTGGTGATGGCTTCTTACATCGCCCGTGCTAACGCTGCCATCATAGATCTACGTGCTCTACTGGCTCAGGGTTAAACTCGGCTAAATACACGCTAAGTGC
>CAJXIK010000088.1 GCA_913054445.1 uncultured Bermanella sp. | reverse complement strand
TGCCATCCACCATGGGGGTAAAGATTTCTTTCTGACGGGTTAGCGTGTTGTATATGGATAAAGCCATTGCGGTTCCTGAATTATTTTTTCTAAATTAAACGAACAATTATGTATGGGGCAGACGCTCATGTCGGCCACGGGGTGGCCTCGTACGAGGGCAGCCCCTGCCCGATAAAAGCTAGCGATGATCATAGCGGCCACGGGGCAGTCTCTCCCCGATAAAAGCTAGCGATGATCATAGCGGCCACGGGCTATTTATTTGGCCAGCGATTTATCTTCGCGCAGGCCAATAGTAAGGTTAAACACGGGCTTGTCCGCAGAGTGCTCATAGCGGTCGGCCACGTAATAGCCTTCACGCTCAAACTGGAACACAGATTCGGCAGCAACGCTTGCCAAGGCAGGTTCGATCAGACCCTCGGTGACCGTGAGGGAGTTTTCGGTTAGGCAGTCCATGAAGTCTTGCTTACCGCCATCTGGATTTTCAGCGTTGAATAAACGCTGGTAAATGCGTAACTCGGCCGTCACCGCATGGGCGGCGCTTACCCAGTGCACCACGCCCTTGGGCTTGTTGCCGTCTTCAGGATCACAACCCAAGGTATTCTCGATGAGCTTGGCATTAACCTGCACGATGTTACCTTGTTCGTCTTTTTCGAAGCCTGCGGCCTCTATTACATAGCCGTGACGCAGGCGAATACGCTTGCCCACACAGAATTTTTTCTTAAATTTCTTGCTGTATTCTTCCTTAAAGTCGGCTTGGTCGATGAAAATTTCACGGCCAAATGGCACCTGGCGCGTGCCCATCTCGGGGCGGTCTTGCAGGTAAGGCACGCTGATCTCTTCACCGTGATCGCACGCTAAGTTGCTAATCACCACCTTAAGCGGGTTAATCACACACATGGCGCGCGGGGCATTTTGGTTGAGATCATCACGAATGAAGAACTCTAGCTGAGCCACATCGACGGTGCCATCGGTCTTGGCCACCGCCAAAGAGTCACAAAAATTGCGAATGGCGTTGGCCGTGAAACCGCGACGACGCATGCCAGAAATGGTAGGCATACGCGGGTCATCCCAACCGTTCACGACCTTGCCTTCTACAAGGGCACGCAGCTTACGCTTTGAGGTGACCGTGTAGTTGATGTTGAGGCGGCCAAACTCATATTGATGCGGCTGCGCCGGTACCGGCAGGTTCTCGATGAACCAATCGTATAACGGGCGATGATCGGCAAATTCTAGGGTACACACCGAATGGCTAATGCCTTCGATGGCATCCGACTGGCCATGGGCGAAGTCGTAGCTTGGGTAGATGCACCATTTATCGGCGGTTTGGTGGTGATAGGCCTTCTTGATGCGGTAAATATACGGGTCACGCAGGCTCATGTTGGGCGCAGCCATGTCGATTTTAACGCGCAGGCCACAGGCACCTTCGTCGAATTCCCCGCGGCGCATCTTCTCAAACAGCGCCAGGTTTTCATCGATGCTGCGCTCACGGAACGGGCTGTTCTTGCCCGGCTGCTCGAAGCTGCCTCGGTATTCCTTAGCTTGCTCCGCAGATAGGTCACACACATAGGCCTTACCCTCTTGCACTAAGTGCACGGCCCAGGCATGCAGCTGCTCGAAATAATCTGAGGTGTAGCGAATATCACCGGCCCAGTTAAAGCCCAGCCATCTCACATCTTCCTGAATGGCCTGTACGTATTCGTCTTCTTCTTTTTCTGGGTTGGTATCGTCGAAGCGCAAGTTGCACTGGCCGCCAAATTGCTGGGCCAGACCAAAGTTCACACAAATCGCCTTAGCATGGCCGATGTGCAGGTAGCCGTTGGGCTCGGGGGGAAAACGGGTGGTAATGGTGGCGTGCTTAGCGGCCGCTAAATCATCACGGATGATTTTTTCGATAAAATTAGCGGGTTTGGCCTTGTCGTCTGTCATCTTCAACTCAATTGGATGGTTACTAATGTGCGCCGTGGCAATTACTGGCTAGCGCAGAGCAAAAGCCGTATTATAGCGGCCTTTATAATCAAGCACACACATATTGGTGACTTCATGACTCAGGTTCTACTCAAAACCACATTCGGCGACGTAACAATTACCCTAAATACCGAAAAAGCCCCTAACACCGTCGAAAACTTCCTTAAGTACGTGGCAGACGGCTATTACAACGGCTTGATCTTTCACCGCGTCATCGACGGCTTTATGGTTCAGGGCGGCGGCATGGAAGAAGACATGTCTGAGCGCACCAGCAAGCACCCAGCCATCGAGAACGAAGCCGACAACGGCCTATCTAACAAGGTCGGCACCCTCGCCATGGCCCGCACTATGGACCCACACAGCGCCTCTAGCCAGTTTTTCATCAATGTGAAAGACAACAATTTCCTAGATCATACCGGCAAAAATGCCGAAGGCTGGGGCTACTGCGTATTTGCCGAAGTCACCGACGGCATGGACGTGGTTAACCGCATTAAGGGTGTTAAGACCGGCATTACCCGTGGCCATCAAGACGTACCCGTTGAGCCGGTTAAGATTGAATCTGCCGAAGTGGTTAAATAACTCTAAACAGTCATAGTGATTAAGAAGTAATGACCAGCTGGTTCATAAGCGATTTACACTTAGCACCCGAGGAGACCCGCATCACGGCGGGTTTTCTTGCATTCCTGCAAAGACCTCAAGCCAAGCATCGGCTCTATATCCTCGGCGATTTCTTTAATTACTGGGTGGGCGATGACGTCGTCGACCCCTACGTGGAAGAGATTAAACAGGCCTTAAGAGAGACGGCGCGACGCGGCGTGCAGCTGTTTTTCATGCACGGCAATCGCGACTTCTTAGTGGGCCAAAAATTCTGTGACGACAGTCACTGCACCCTACTGCCCGACCCGAGTCTGATTAGCCTCAACGGTGAATCGGTATTGCTCATGCACGGCGACAGCCTGTGCACCCAGGATAGTGAATACATGCGGTTCCGTGCCATGGTGCGTGGCCGCGATTGGCAGCAAACGTTTTTAAGCCAATCGCTGGCGGCGCGTCAGGCCTTTGCGCAAAAGGCGCGCACCGAAAGCCAAGCAGGCAATGCCATGAAAGACATGGCCATCCTCGACGTGACACCATCCGAGGTGAGCAGGCTCATGGCCGCGCACCACGTGACGCGCATGATTCACGGCCACACCCACAGACCCGACCGCCACGATTTTCAGCATGACGGCCTGCATATGCAGCGCATCGTACTGGGTGACTGGTACACCCAGGGCTGGTATCTCAAGGTAGATGAGCAGGGTTATCAACTGCTTGAGTTCGATCTGCCGGCATAAGTAAATGGCCATGCCTTGATACCATCGAGGCAACTCTTGGCAAGCACGCTAAACTCTAGGTAGCCCATCACAACTTGTGTGCTGCGGCTCCATTAGCCCTGGGAGAAAGCAATGCATCTTGAGCTATTAATAGCGGTGCTCGGCTGGTGCGCCGTAATTAACCTTGCCTTACTGCTCTTGTGGGCCATTTTTATCATGCTGGCCGCCGACGTAACCGTTAGCCTGCAACAAAGATTCGTTGATCTGGATAAAAGCAGCATCTTAAAATATAACTACCTGCTGATGGGTTTCTTTAAGCTATCGACCCTCATGTTTTTTGTGGTGCCTTGGGCGGTGCTCCACCTACTGAGCTAAGCGCCTGCTTGCTTATTCATTTCAATGCCTATATACCCGCCCTTAGTTAATATTCCATCTAAAAGTCCCCCTGAGAAAAGCAATATAAAGCTGTCCAAGCACTAAACTTAGCTGAAATTCTTTCATTCTAAATGATTTGCGGGTGGCGCTTATGCGGAGCAATAAACGGGTAATTTCACTGCTGTTAATATGGGGGTTGGCCTCGGCTACACTCATGAGCAATCAGGCTCACGGCAGCGATTTTAGCACCAACTTTGAAAGCACCAACACTAAGACCATAGAGGACTTCACGGTGACCAACAATGGCCTGTCTGTGCTCTTTAGTGGCGGCACCTCCTTCACCATAGGCAACGGCCTGTTGTATCACTCGGGAAGCAAGTCTTGGATGATCGACCCGGCGGGCAGCAGCAGCCGCGGTACCAGCACCGGCACCGGTACCCTCACCTTCAGCGAGGGGGCCATGGCGCTGGACTTCTTCATTCGCACCAGCAATTCAGGCAGCAGCGGCCAAGTACAGATCATAGACAGCACAGGGGCCATCATCGCAGACATCACCAGCACCATAAGCAATAGCCGTTGGTTGCATGTAGAAAAGACACTCATGGAAGGGGATGCCCTCATGACCGCCGTGCGCGTGAGCGCCTTCGGCAGTGACATGCTGGCGGTGGATGATTTAAGTTTTAGCAGCGCGCTGGCTGACACGGAAGAGGCAGTGGATGACGAAGAGGAAGCTGTCCATGAAGAAGAGCTGGAAACGCAAGCTAGCGCGGCTAATGAACTCAAGTCCAGTGGAGGGACTCTCTATTGGTTAAGCCTGCTGATGCTGGCCTTGCTCGGCTGGCGCGCTGCGCCTGCCACTGAATCTGCCTAAGAGCGCGGCCACGGGGTGGCCTTTTTTGGGGCGGCCTTTTGGGGGGTGGCCTTTTGGGGGGCGACCTTTTGGGGGGTGGCCTTTTGGGGGTCGGCCACGGGGTGGCCTCGTACGAGGGCAGCCCCTGCCCGATCAGCGGGGCACACCTCTCCAGCAACCCTTACCCGATCAAGCGGACACACCCTCTAGGCAACGAGGGCAACCCCTACCCGATCAGCGGGATACACCTCTCCAGCCACCCTTACCCGATCAAGCGGACACACTCTCTAGGCAACGAGGCAACCCCTGCCCGATCAACGAGGCAGCAGCCCAAGCAACGCAGGCCACCCCCAATGGTTATAACCCCAGCTGCTTGCCGATGATCTCATTCATGATTTCCCGCGTGCCACCGCCAATAGACAGTATGCGGTTATCCCGATACAAGCGCTCCACTAGGTTTTCACGCATCAAACCGTGACCACCAAAAATCTGCACCGCTTCATAGGTAATGAAGTCACTGCAATCCGTGGCCAGGTTTTTCGCCATGGACACTTGCTTCACTTGGTCGATGCCAGCATTCATGTTGGCGGCCACGTTATAGGTCATGGTCTTACTGACTTCCAACTTAGTGGCCATCTCCACCAGCTTATGCTTTATGACCTGATGCTTGACTATGGAACGACCGAAGGCCTCTCTCTCTTGGCAATAATTTAAGGCTTCGTTAAGGGCCAGCTCAGCGGTCATGTTGGACATGGCACAAAGCATTAAACGTTCACTTTGAAAGTTACCCATGATGGCGGCAAAGCCTTCGTTTTCGACACCAATTAAATTCTCAACCGGCACGAGGCAATCGTCAAAGAATAATTCGGCGGTATCCGACGCCCACCAGCACATTTTTTTCAGGTTTCGACCTGTGGTAAAACCTGGGGTGCCCTTCTCGATCAGCAACAGACTCACGCCCGCGTAACCTTCGCCACCCGTGCGTACCGCCACGGTATAGTAATCGGCACGAATGCCCGAGGTTATGAAAGTCTTGCTGCCGTTCACCTTGTAAAACTCACCGTCTTTGGTGGTGACTTTTTCGGCATGGGTCTTAAGGGATGCCACATCCGAGCCGCCACCGGGTTCGGTGATGGCCAAGGCCGAAATCTTCTCGCCGCTGATGACCTCTGGCATAACCTTGTCTTTCATGGCTTGCGTGCCCCATTTAGCGATGGGCGGCAGGCCGATGTCTAAGGAGTTTAGGCTCGCGACCAAGCCGCCGCTGCCACAGCGCATAAATTCTTCGGTGAGCACCTGGCGGTGAAAAACATCCCCTGGAGTGCCGCCATATTTTTCGTCATAACCCAGACCAAAAAAACCTGCGGCTCCGGCTTTTAAGTACAACTCCCGAGGGAAACCGCCTTGTTCTTCCCAGTCGTCCACATGGGGCAAAATCTCTTTTTCTACAAAACGGCGCACACTGGCGCGCAAGGCGTCATGAGTTTCATCAAAGTACGGGGGAGCGATCTGAGTCATGAAAACGACTTCCTTAATTATTATTTTACGAATCTATATCTAGCGCACGTTTATCGTCCGTTCAAAATAACGGAGTGGGCATAGCGCAACAATGGCAAAAACCACCAACAATATAGTTACATTTCATCCATTAGCAGAGATGGCAATACAGGGGGGTCACAGAGGAAATAAGAAGAGAATAAAAACTGACGAGCAAGCCACCACGGGGAGTGGCGGGAGTCGTCAGCCGGTACGCGTTACGTTGTCAACAACTTACTTAGAGAGCAGTGGCTGCCAGTGAAACAATCCCGCCAACATCACCCAGACAACATCCATCGCCGTGGCGCGTTCGGCACGCTGCAAGCTTTTATAGACAAATGCCAGCTCTAGAGCATGCACCACCAACGTCGCGAAACCTAGGCGCATGATCCACACACTGGCAACATCACCACCCACGGGCATGAAAAAATTAACAATAAACACCACCCAAAAACCCAGGATCGCGTATTTGTTTATCTTAAAAAAGTTTTGCATGGTACTTCCTCTTTTTTTATTTTATTGCTTAGTTATTGTGCCAGTTAATGCACGTTCGAACATGGTCTTTGCATGCCATTAAGAGTCCAAACCGTTTGCCCGCTGCAGTTGCTTTAACAACCGATTGGGCAGATTTTTAATGGTCAACGCATTATTTGTGGCATCGAAGCTTACATCGCTACCCAGGGCGGCGGCGGCAAAACTCAGGGTTACATCTTTATTTTTGCCACTGTAGCGTATGTAGTTTTTTAAACTCTTACGGTCGGGAATAAATTCGCTCTTGGCCACGGGCGGAGTGCTTGCTGGCGTTTGATCGGCCGCGGATATGGCGCTGTTTAAACGATTCTGTTCGCGCTTTTGAATGACAAATTGCTCGAATTTTTCCGGTGCCTGATCGTTTAATTGGCTAGAAAGAACCTTAAAGCCCACCGCCTCACCGTGTTTATCCTGCTCGACACAGTAATCCACGATGCTGGTGCGGGTTTGGTTGGCCTCTTCTTCCGGCATGGTCGCGGTATAGGCCTCCACTATTTGCAGAAACTCTTCGGTATCCTGCTCGGTGTTGATCGTGTCGCTAAAACCACAAAACTCACTGAACAGTTTTTGCACCGCCTTATCGCCGCGACCATAACAGAAGGTAAGATATTCTTGCTGACCATCGTTTAATAATTCGCTGGTATCTAGGCACAGGGCAAAACCCGTGTTTGAAAAATCGATGAAACGGGTCTCGGTGAGTTCCATATTTGAGTTAAAGGCCACGTTGCTTTTTTCCCGCAGGTGAAAAATATACAGGCGGTCGGCGTCGGCTACTTCTTCACGAATAAACGCCAGATAGCCGTCTATTTCTAGGCTAGTATTGTCCATCTGATCGGCGTACATGTTCGCCACTTTTTGCGACCAGCTGTTAAAGGTTTGGCCGCCGCGCAGCCAGTCTAGGGTCAGCGCCTTGAAAGTGGTTAGCTCGGGGTTAAAGCGCCCATAACGCTTACTGGCGCGCTGCACAAAGATGGATCTGAGCTGACTCATGACCCGCTGACTGTAATCATCTAGCTCGGCACTCGTGTCACACAGGGTCACCTTAGCCCCAGGCAACTGGCTGTCTTTTTGGATTTGGTGGCAAACAAAGTGCGTTACAGGCATGGGCTATGGAGTCACTCAGGGAAATCGGCCCACATTCTAACACGAAATCCATTGCCGCCCAGAAGAAGTGGTACTTGAAGTAGGGCAATCGCATTAAAATAATCACAGCGGTCAATCTGTGGAATCTGCCTGAT
>CAJXIK010000087.1 GCA_913054445.1 uncultured Bermanella sp. | reverse complement strand
ACCAGCTCCACCGCCACCGAATTCACGTTGGGCACTAAGGCGCTGCGGTATTTAACATCGCTCACCAACACCGGCCCCATGCCGCAACCGGGGGCGGTGAGGGTCATGTCGATGCTCACGCTTTTATTGGTTTGGTCAACATTTACTTTATAGATCAAGCCCAACGCCACTAGATTCACCGGAATCTCGGGGTCGTAGATGGTTTCCAGCGCCTGCCAAATATCGCTCTCACGAATCAACTCACCGTCGGCGGCGGCAAAGCTCAGCACTTCGGGTTCTAACCCTAGGGCGGCGGCATCGGTACCGTCTACACGGGCCATGTTGCCGTTATAGATCACCGTATAGTTGCCACCCAAGGCCTGCGTGAGGGTAACAAAACTACCGGAAGGAATGATTATCTTAGTTCCCACCGGAACCAGGCGCGCGGGACAATCCTCGTGCGCCACTACCATGCGTCTTTCCATAAAATAACTGCTTAAATAACCGTTTAAATTGTGCTTTAAAATGTTTCACGAACAACAGAGCGTCAGCCCGCTAGACATTAAATGACTCACCGCAGCCACACTCATCCTTGGCATTGGGGTTGTTAAACACCATGCTGGAATTAAGCCCTTGGGTGGCGTAATCAATCTCGGTGCCGTTGACAAATGGCAGGGCATCCTGAGTGATGTACAGGATAATGCCGTCAGCCATTTGAATGGCTTTTTCGTTGCCCTGCAGGGCCTTGGCCAGTTGCATGTCGTATTTAAAACCCGAGCAGCCACTTTTTTTCACGCCCAGCAACACACCTTGTGCGCCTTTGCTGGCGGCCAACTGTTTACGCACATAATCGAGCGCGCTGTCCGTCATGGTCAGGTTAATGGGCGCGCCTGCGTCGCCAGGTGAAAAGGAATTAACCACACTCATTACACACGCCTCCTCAACATACGTTTTAACATAAGAACATCTTCACTTTTTCTATGCCGTCGAATAAGGCATCCACGTCTTGCCGTGTATTGTAGATAGAAAAAGAAGCACGCGCCGTGCCCGGAATCGCCAATTGATCCATGATGGGCATGGCACAATGATGGCCGGTGCGCACCGCGATACCCTGCTGGTCAAGCAGCATGCCGATGTCTGCCGGGTGCGTGCCGTCGATCAAGAAGCTTAATACCCCGGCTTTATCTTTAGCGGTGCCGATGACGCGCATGCCGTCACATTGAGCCGCACGCTCATGGGCATAGCTAAGCAAATCATCTTCATACGCACTCAAGGCACTACGATCTAGGGCCATTAAATATTTAAGCGCCGCACCCAAGCCGATGGCACCGCAGATATTCGGCGTGCCCGCTTCGAACTTGAAGGGCAAGCCTTGATAGCTAGAGCCCGCGAAGCTCACCCGCTCAATCATCTCTCCGCCGCCTTGTACCGGCGGCATGCTGTCGAGCAATTCTTTCTTACCATACAGGCAACCTATGCCGGTGGGACCGAAGACCTTGTGCCCAGAGAACACATAAAAGTCGGCGTCTAGGGCTTGCACGTCCACCGTAAAATGGGCCACGGCCTGTGCCCCATCGATGAGCACCTTAGCGCCCACCGCGTGGGCCTGTTTAATGATTTGCGCCACCGGATTAACCGTGCCCAAAGCGTTGGAGACGTGTACCACGCTTACCATCTTAACCCTTGGGTTAAGCATGGCCGCGAAGGCCGTCATGTCTAGCTCGCCCGCATCACTCACTGGGATCACGCTTAGCTTAGCCCCCGTGCGCTCACACAACATCTGCCAAGGTACGATGTTGGCGTGGTGCTCCATGGCCGAGACCATGATTTCGTCGCCTTTTTTTATAAAGGCTTGGCCAAAGCTTTGCGCCACGATATTGATGCTTTCTGTGGTGCCACGGGTCCAAATAATTTCTTCGCTATGGGCGCTATTTAAGAACGTCTGCACGCTCTTGCGCGCTTCTTCGAAGGCAATGGTGGCACGGTCACTCAGGACATGGGCACCACGGTGTACGTTGCTGTTATCTTTACGATAATAATTTTCTAACGCCTCGATGACCGCCAACGGTTTTTGCGTGGTGGCACCGTTATCCAGATACACCAATGGATTATCGTGCACCATTTGATCCAGTATCGGAAAATCCTCACGGATTTTTTGTACATCTATGCTCATTATGCCCCGCCCTCGGAATGCACACCGCTATCTTCATCGAGGATGTGCCGAGTCAAATTTTGGTTGCTACTAAACTGCTGCGCCAGCAAGGGCCGCAGGGTCTTGCGCAGAGGTTCGAGGGGAATGCTCTCTAGCAATTCGTTGATAAAGGCAAAGCTCAGCATGATTTCGGCTTCGGGGCGCGAGATGCCTCTGCTCTGTAGATAGAAGCAGGCCTTATCGTCCAGCTGCGCCACTGTGGCACCGTGGGCACAACGCACATCGTCGGCGTAAATTTCTAACTCGGGCTTAGTATTAATTTGCGCCTTGTTAGAAAGCAGTAAGTTTTTATTGCTCAAGTTGGCCAGTGATTTCTGCGCATCGGGATGAATGTGAATGCGCCCGTTGAACACCGCCTTGGCGCGATCGGCCATGATGCCACGGTAGGTCTCATCCGTGGTGCAATGGGCGGCGATGTGCTCGATATAGCTGTGAATATCCACATGCTGATCGTTCTTTGGTAAGTACACGCCCTTCATCTCACAGTGACTGCCCGACTGGTTGTGATTTACCAACACATCGAAGCGTTTAATCTTGCCACCCAGAGCCACCTGGTAACTTTCAAACTGACTGTCACGGTTAAGGTCCACATAGACACCACCGAAGTGCAGGCTGGTCTCGTCTTCGCTGTGCAGGCGGTAGTGATTTAGCTTAGCCCCGTCACCGATGTGAATCTCTGTGGTTTGGTTCAACAACAGGTTTTGTGGTTCGCGGGTGGAAACAAATTGCTCGATAACGGTGGCCTGCGCGAGGGGGTCCAGCACCAATAAGCAGCGGGCAAAGGCGCTACAAGTGGTGGCCTGTGCACTGCTGATGTTGACAATTTGCAGTGGTTTATCGAGCACCGTATTTTTGCTCACATGCAGCAACACGCCCTCTTCTACCGCGGCATTGTTGAGCGCGGTAAACAGGTTGCGGCGGGTCTCGGCGATGTTGCCAATGTACTGCGTAATGACCGCACGCTGCTGTTCATTGGCCTCAGTAAAGGCCGTGATTTCGATGCCAGCCTGAGCGATATTGTCGGACAGCTCGGCCACAAACAGGCCATTCACAAACACCAGACGATAGGCGTCTAGGCCCTCGATAGTATATAGCTCGCTGGCGTTTTTTAGGTCGAAATTTTGCGCCGCCTGGTTGTAGTCTTGCAAGGTTAGCGCATTGAGGGAGGTGTATTTCCACTCTTCGGTCTTGCGGGTGGGAAAGGGCAAGCTTGCGAATGCCGCATAGCCAGATTCACGCACTTCACTGAAGCCCGCCGCGTGGGCCTGAGTCTTTACAAACGCCAACGCGTCTTGGCAAAAATCTATTTTAGGAGCAACTTCGGTCACGATTAAGCCTCCCCGTTTTCTATCCAGCTGTAGCCTTTCTCTTCAAGCTCCAGCGCCAACTCTTTACCACCACTCTTAACGATTTTACCGTCGGCCAACACATGCACAAAATCTGGCACGATGTAATCGAGCAGGCGCTGGTAGTGAGTGACGATGATAAAGCTACGATCTGGGCCGCGCTGGCTGTTAACGCCCTCGGCCACCACCTGCAGGGCATCGATATCGAGGCCAGAATCGGTTTCATCGAGGATGCACAGCTTAGGCTCGAGCATCATCATCTGTAGGATTTCGTTGCGCTTCTTCTCGCCACCGGAGAAGCCTTCGTTGACGCCCCGCTTGAGGAAGTTTTGATCTAGATTAACCGCCTTGCATTTTTCACGGGCCAGCTTTAAAAATGTCATGCTGTCCATAGCGTCTTCGCCACGGTGCTGGCGAATGGCATCCATGGAGGCCTTTAAAAACTCTAGATTGCTGACACCAGGGATTTCTACCGGGTATTGAAAGGCTAAAAACAAGCCCTCGCGGGCACGCTCTTCGGCGTCTAGCTCGAGAATATCTTTGCCGTTAAACAACACCTCGCCGCCGGTGACGCTGTAACCCTCACGACCGGACAAGACGTTACCTAGGGTACTCTTGCCCGCGCCGTTTGGCCCCATGATGGCGTGAATTTCACCTGGCTTAACCTCCAGGTTTAATCCCTTGAGGATGTCTTTTTCTTCTACTTTGGCTTGTAAGTTTTTAATCGTTAACATGCTTATTCCAAATTTTTTCCGCTGGTGCCTAACATGCTGCTTGAGCATCAATACACCCGAATTAAACCGCTGTGAGCACGAGCAGCACCCAATGAAGGGGGCGCTCTGGCTCGGTGTCGGCCCTGGCTGCTAGCCCACCGAGCCTTCTAGGCTCACTTCCAACAACTTGCCCGCTTCCACAGCAAATTCCATGGGCAGCTCTTTAAAGACTTCCTTACAGAAACCGTTGACGATCATGGACACGGCTTTCTCTGGGTCTATGCCCCGCTGCTGACACAAGAATAACTGATCGTCACTCACCGTGGAGGTGGTGGCCTCGTGCTCTATGACCGCGCTGGGGTGCTTGCTTTCTATGTAGGGGAAAGTATGCGCGCCACATTTATCACCGATGAGCAGTGAATCACACTGAGTGAAGTTACGGGCACCGGCCGCACTGGGGTTCATGCGCACAAGGCCACGGTAGGCGTTTTGACTCTTACCCGCCGAGATCCCCTTAGAGATGATGGTAGACTTGGTATTTTTACCGAGGTGAATCATCTTCGTGCCGGTGTCGGCCTGTTGATAGTTGTTGGTGAGCGCCACCGAGTAAAATTCACCGATGGCGTTGTCGCCCTTAAGAATACAGCTGGGGTATTTCCAAGTGACGGCCGATCCGGTTTCTACTTGGGTCCAGCTGATCTTGGCGTTGGTATGGGCCACCGCGCGCTTGGTCACAAAGTTATAGATGCCGCCCTTGCCCTGCGCGTCTCCTGGGTACCAGTTTTGCACGGTGGAGTACTTAATTTCGGCGTCGTCCAACACCACCAGTTCTACCACCGCCGCGTGCAGTTGGTTTTCGTCACGCATGGGGGCGGTACAGCCTTCGAGATAGCTCACATGGGAGCCTTCGTCGGCAATGATAAGGGTGCGCTCAAACTGCCCGGTGTTTTGTTCGTTGATACGGAAATAGGTAGACAATTCCATGGGGCAGCGCACGCCCTTGGGAATGTAAACGAAGCTGCCATCGGAAAAGACCGCGCAGTTTAGCGCCGCATAGTAGTTATCCTTTTGCGGCACCACAGAACCTAGGTATTTCTTAATGAGTTCGGGGTGTTTATGCACCGCCTCGCTGATGGGCATGAATATCACCCCGGATTCCGCCAGTTTCTCGCGGAAGGTGGTGGCCACAGAGACCGAGTCGAACACTATGTCTACCGCCACGTTGGCCACACCCGCCAGCACCGCCTGTTCGTGCAGAGGAATGCCGAGTTTTTCGTAAGTTCTTAATAGCTCGGGGTCCACCTCGTCGAGGGACTGGGGTTTATCTTCCATGCTCTTGGGGGCACTGAAATAGGAGATGGCCTGAAAATCAATTTCGGGGTAATGCACGTGTGCCCAGCTAGGCTCTTCCATTTCCTGCCAGATACGAAAGGCCTTCAAGCGCCATTCTAGCAGCCATGCGGGCTCACCCTTTTTGTTGGATATAAAACGCACCACATCTTCGTTTAATCCAGGAGGTAAGGTCTCGGCATCGATATCGGTGACGAAACCCGCTTCATATTCGCTTTTAATGTACTTCTCTACTTCTTGACTCATCGCTCTTTACCCACGTGGGGCCTCCCGCAACAACCACTTACGCAGCCGTTTCTCGTAATCTTTTTAGCGCCGTGCCGACACTGCCAACCGCCTGATTCACTTCTTCTAGGGTGCTAAAGCGCCCCATGGAAAATCGTATGGAGGCATGGGCGAGATCATCGCCCAGCCCCACCGCCTTGAGCACATACGAAGGTGCCATAGTGGCCGAGTTACACGCACTGCCCGAACTCACCGCCAAGTCGGCCAGAGAGAGTAATAACGACTCCCCATCTACGCCGGCAAAACTAATATTTAAAATACCAGGCACACTGTGCTGCGCGCTGCCATTGAGGGTGACCCCCTCGATGCCTTGCAGCCCGCCCCATAGTTGCGCCCTAAGGGCGCTTAGGTGCGCCTCTTCTGTTGCTAATAATTGCTGAGACATCTGCGCCGCCGCACCCAGGCCCACTATTTGATGAGTGGCGAGGGTGCCACTGCGCATGCCGCGCTCGTGACCGCCGCCGTGAATCTGTGCGGCGATTTTCACCCCGCGCCTCACGTACAGGATGCCAATGCCTTTGGGGCCGTAAAATTTATGGCCACTCACCGACAGTAAATCTATGTTGTGGGCCTGCACATCGACGGGCATTTTACCCACCGCCTGCGCCCCGTCCACATGAAATAACACCCCGTGGGCACGGCACAGCTCGCCGATTGCCTGCACGGGGTTGATGCTGCCCAGTTCGTTGTTCACATACATGAGCGATACGAGAATGGTATCGCTCCGTAACGCCGCCTGCACCTGCGCCGCCGAGACCGTGCCGTCGGCCTGAGGGGCTAGGTAGGTGATCTCGAAACCCTGTGCGCTTAAATACTCACAGGGGTCGAGCACCGCCTTGTGCTCGATGGCGCTGGTGATGATGTGCTTACCCTTAGCGCTGTGCTGTTGCGCCACCCCTTTGATGGCCAGGTTGTTGGCCTCGGTGGCACCGCTGGTCCAGACGATTTCGCGAGCATCGCTGCTGATGAGCTTGGCCATCTGCGCACGCGCGTTTTCCACCGCCTGCTCGGCCATCCAACCATAACGATGGGAGCGCGAAGCGGGGTTGGCGAAGTTGCCCTCGAGCGTTAGGCAGGCGGCCATCTGTTGCGCGACCTCGGGATCCATGGGGGTGGTCGCAGCGTAGTCGAGATATATAGGGTTCATCATGCTTATCTGTGCTTACTCCCCGCTAGGTTGAGGTCAAGTGAATCAAGGATGGGTCGGCGTCGGCGCGCTGCGCCCGTTGATCTTGACGCTTGGCCACATCTTTAATCTCTTGGCGGTTAATGAGGTCTTGAATGGATATATCATTTAAAAACGAATGTATGCGGCTGCTTAGGTCTTCCCACAGATGGTGGGTCAGACACTGATCCCCTTCCTGGCAGTCACCCTTGCCCTGACAGCGGGTAGCATCCATGGATTCATTCACCGCATCGACTACCTGCGCGATGCTGATATCCGCCGCCGACACCGCCAAGCGGTAACCACCACCCGGGCCACGGACACTGGACACGAGGCTAGAGCGACGCAACTTGGCAAACAATTGCTCTAGATAAGACAGGCTAATGTGCTGACGCCCCGATATGTCATTCAGGCTTACCGGCTTTTGCTGGCTATGAATGGCAAGATCCAGCATGGCGGTCACGGCATAACGGCCTTTTGTGGTTAATCTCATGGGCAGCCCCATTGAAAATCATGAATGAATAGTAGTAATGGGCCAATTATCATAAACCCGACTAAAACAGTCAACTATTTACTCGGGTAAATAACACTGGGGTTATTGGCCGCCACCGAGCCCATACGGCACGGCATCTATTTTAGGCGCGGGAATTTTAGCAGAAATGGACGAATATTACCCAACAAATACACGAAAGGCATTTAAGAAAGGGCTCTTACACTGGGCTAATCGGCCACCACCGAGCCCATACGGCACGGCATCTATTTTAGGCGCGGGAATTTTAGCAGAAA
>CAJXIK010000086.1 GCA_913054445.1 uncultured Bermanella sp. | reverse complement strand
GATGTACGGTATAGGCAGACCTAATTCTAAGGTATTTAACATGACCCTCATTCTCGGCATAGACCCAGGATCGCGCATCGCGGGTTACGGTGTGATTCGGGCCGCCGCCAACAAGCTGCAATACGTGGCTTCCGGTTGTATTCGCGTGGACACCTCCAGAGATTTGGCTTATCGCTTAAAGCAAATTAACGAAAGCGTCACTAAGCTCATCGAGGCTTATGGCCCGCAAGAGTTTGCCATCGAGCAGGTGTTCATGGGCAAAAATGTCGACTCCGCCCTCAAGCTGGGGCAGGCACGCGGTGTCGCCATCGTGGCGGCGGCGCTGCAAGATATACCGGTTTATGAATATGCTGCGCGTTCGGTGAAACAGGCGGTCACTGGCAAGGGCTCTGCCGATAAAGAGCAGGTGCAAAAGATGGTGCAAACCCTGCTGAAGCTGCCCGGCTGCCCGCAGGAAGATGCCGCCGATGCCCTCGCCATTGCCATCTGCCATGCCAACAGCACGCAAAACCTGTTGGCTCAGGCCGGTGCCCGTGGTCAGCGCAGGGGGCGCATGAAGTTGTGATGAAGGGTGATTTCATCGCCTTCTAACCCCGCCAGTTCAGAGGCTTAATGATTCTATTTGAGGTCGCCGTGCATTCATCCATGGAGGCTTAGCTTTGGCGTCCTGCCAAGACGCCCTCAAATAGCATCACTTAACCTCTAAGCTAGGTTATTTTTACTGATTGATGATCGATTGTTATTACACTGGTGGGCTTAATGAATAAGGGGGATTCAATTCTGGTCATAACCCGTTCGATTCGCTATCCTGCCACTGATTATAAATACAGTATCTGAGAAGTTGTCACAGCTATGATAGGTCGCATCACCGGCGTTTTACTCGAAAAACAGGCTCCAGAACTCTTGCTGGATGTTAATGGCGTGGGTTATGAGGTGCAGGCGCCCATGACTACTATTTATGGCTTGCCAGAAATTGGCCAGAGCGTCACCCTGCATACCCATTTTGTGGTGCGCGAAGACGCTCAGCTGCTCTTTGCCTTTGCCCATAAAAGAGAGCGCATGTTGTTTCGTGCCCTCATTAAGGTCAGTGGCGTGGGGCCCAAGTTAGCCCTGTCTATCCTCTCTGGCATCGAAGCCGACAGCTTTGTGCGCAGCATTCACGCAGGCGACACGGCCACCCTAGTGCGCATTCCGGGCATAGGTAAAAAAACCGCCGAGCGCCTCATAGTCGAGATGAAAGATCGCCTCAAAGAGTGGCAGGTAGACAGCGAATTGCCGCTCATGGCCACCGCCAATCCGGCCCCCATGAAGCAAGACGTGTGGATCAAGGAAGCCGAGAGCGCCTTGCAGGCCCTAGGCTATAAGCCCGCCGAGGCGGTCAAGTCCATTGCCGCCATAAAAGAGCCAGTTACCTGTGCCGAAGACCTAATTCGCTTTGCCCTCAAGGGCATGCTCAAACAATAAAAGAGCCAGTTACCTGTGCCCAAGACCTAATTCGCTTTGCCCTCAAGGGCATGCTTAAGCAATAAAAACGAGTGAATGCTGTGATAGAAAGTGATCGCTTTATCAGCGCCGAAGCTGTTATCGAACCCCAAGAACCGGTGCAAGACCGCGCCATTCGGCCGCTCACCTTGGCCGAATATGAAGGCCAACCGCAGGTGCGCGAACAGATGGAGATCTTCATTGGTGCCGCCGCGCAGCGTAAGGAAGCCCTCGACCACACGCTCATCTTTGGCCCCCCCGGCCTAGGCAAGACCACCCTGGCCAATATTATCGCCCATGAACTGGGGGCAAATCTTAAATCGAGCTCGGGCCCGGTCTTAGAGAAAGCCGGTGACCTAGCGGCCTTGTTAACCAACCTAGAAGAGGGGGATGTGCTGTTCATCGATGAGATTCACCGCCTCAGTGCCTCGGTGGAAGAAATCCTTTATCCCGCCATGGAAGATTACCAGCTGGATATCATGGTGGGCGAGGGCCCCTCCGCGCGCTCTCTGAAGATAGACCTGCCTTCTTTCACTCTGGTGGGGGCCACCACCCGCGCCGGCCTGCTAACCTCGCCCCTGCGTGACCGCTTCGGTATCGTGCAGCGCCTAGATTTCTATAACGTAAGCGATTTAACCGGTATCGTGATGCGCAGTGCTGGCCTGTTGCAGGTGGCCATAGACGAAGACGGGGCTAGGGAGGTTGCGGTGCGCGCCCGGGGCACGCCGCGTATCGCCAACCGCTTGTTGCGGCGCGTGCGGGATTACGCTCAGGTAAAATATGAGGGCGAGATCAACCGCGAAATTGCCGACCTCGCCTTGAACATGTTGAATGTCGACACCCATGGTTTAGATCACATGGATCGGCGTTTATTACTGGCTATGATCGAAAAATTTGGCGGCGGGCCGGTGGGTGTTGATTCGTTATCGGCGGCCATAAGCGAAGAGCGCGATACCATCGAAGATGTCATCGAGCCCTACTTAATTCAACAGGGTTTCATGATGCGCACCCCTCGGGGGCGTGTGGTGACCGCCAATGCCTATCAACATTTTGGCTTATCAGTGCCACCAACCTCAGCAGGGGCTAACGATGAGTAACCGCTTTAATTGGCCGGTTCGCGTATATTATGAAGACACCGACGCCGGTGGCATTGTTTATCATGCCCGTTATCTTTATTTTCTGGAGCGCGCTCGCACAGAATGGTTGCGCCATTTAGGTTTTAATCAATCCCAGTTAAAGCAACAGGGTGTGTTGTTTGTGGTGCGCGACATGGAAATAAAATGGTGCAGCAGTGCCTTACTAGACCAAGCGCTCGATGTATCGGTCAGCGTCCGTAAAATTAAGAAGGCATCCATGTTGATGACGCAAACCATCACCCTTGGCGAGATCGAAAAAGTAAGGGCAAGTGTTACCGTTGCGTGTTTAAATAGCGCCACCATGCGACCCATTGCTATACCCGAAATTATTTTGTCCGCCATGAATAGGGCTGATGGCCAAGGAGTAGAACGTGAATGAATCCATGACCCTGTGGTCACTCGTGAGCAATGCCAGCTTAGTGGTTAAGTTTGTCATGCTCATCTTAATAGCGGCGGTGTTTGCCTCATGGGTGGTGATTATTCAGCGTCATCGAGTGCTTAACGCTGCTAAGTCTAATTACATGGATTTTGAAGATCGTTTCTGGTCGGGCATGGATTTAAGCCAGCTCTACCGGGACATAAATCAGCAAGAGCATGTGTTTGGTGTCGAGAGCATCTTTACCTCGGGTTTTAGGGAGTTTAGCCGCCTGCGGCAGCAGAGCAATGCCGACCCCGAGGCCGTCATGGAAGGCACCCAGCGTGCCATGCGCGTGGCCACCGTGCGCGAGACCGAATTGCTCGATCATCACTTGCCATTCTTGGCGACCGTGGCCTCCACTAGCCCTTATGTGGGGCTGTTTGGCACCGTGTGGGGCATCATGAACAGCTTCCGTGGCTTGGCTAACGTGCATCAGGCCACGATGGCCACGGTGGCACCCGGCATAGCCGAGGCGTTAATCGCCACCGCCATCGGTCTGTTTGCGGCGATTCCTGCGGTTATTTTTTATAATCGCTTCACCACTAAGGTGGATCAGCTGGTGATTAACTACGAAACCTTCACCGAAGAATTTACCAATATCTTGCATCGCCAGGTTCATAAAAAAAGCAAGGCTGCTCAGCATAATACGGTAGGTAAAAATGGCTAGGGAAAAACGACGCCCCATCGCCGAGATGAATGTGGTGCCCTACATAGACGTGATGCTGGTGCTCATGGTGATCTTCATGATTACCGCGCCCGTGTTGTCGCAAGGCGTTAAGGTAGAGCTGCCCAAGGTGGCTACTGCCCCGTTAAAACCCGCCAAAGACTCAGAGCCATTGATCGTGAGTATCAACAAAAACGGCCAATACATCATCGAAAGAGGGCGCAGCGAAGACAAGGCCGCCAATCTCGCATCGGTTCACACATACGTCGCCAAAGTCTTAAAGTCGCAACCCTCGACGGAAGTGCTCGTGCGAGGCGACGAGGCGGTGGCCTATGGCAAGGTGATTAAACTCATGGCCACCTTGCAGAGTGCCGGTGTGGCTAACGTGGGGCTCGTCACCGATATACCGGAGCCGGTGAAGTAATGCAGTTTCTGCCGCTGGCTGATCCTCGCAGTTTTACCATTCCTGTGCTCGCCTCTGGCCTCATCATCGCCCTGGTGATGGTGTTGCTCTCCACTAAGTGGATGAACAGCGAGCCCTTAGTGGTTAAGTCGCCGCCTAAAATATCTGCTCGTTTAGTGCAGGTGAAGAAGAGCCAAGTTAAAAAAACGCGTAAAAAAATCCTCAAGAAAACCAAGTCCAGCAAGAATATAGCAAAGAAAAAAGCGCCGCGAAAAATCAAAAAAGTAGCGGTTAATAAACAGGCCAAGGTGGCAGCGCCCAAAAAACCAGCCAAGGCTCGCAAGCCGGCGCCGCCTAAACCGCTACCCGCTAGCGAACTTATGACGGCATTGTTGGCAGAAGAGCAGCAAAATGAATTGTCTCGGCTATTGGCAGATGAATTGCGCGCCCAGCAGGCCGATGAAGAGCAGCAGGCGGTGATGACTTACATTGGCCAGATTCAGCAGCTTATTAATAGCCAGTGGCATTACCCTCCCAGTGCCAAGCACGACGACCGGCTGGTCTTACGCATTTATCTCGTGCCCACCGGAGAGGTTGCTGAGGTACAGTTGGTCGAATCCAGTGGTAACGCGGCCCTCGATCGCAGTGCCGAACAAGCGGTGTGGAAGGCCGCTACCTTACCTGTGCCGAAAGATCCTGTCTTATTCGAAAAGGAATTTCGGCAATTTCTATTGCCATTTAGCCCGGAAAACGCACGTCTATGAGTTTACGTTATTGGTGTCTCGCCTTTATTTTATTCAGCGCCTTTACCCGGGCCGAGCTGACCATCGAAATTACCCAGGGGGTTGCCTCGGCCATTCCCATTGCCGTGGTGCCCATGCGCTGGCAAGGCCAGCCTCTGCCAGAGGATGTGGCTGAAATCATACGCAACGACCTCGAACGCAGCGGCCACTTTGCTGCTCTTGCGCCCGACGACATGCTCAGTCATCCGACGAGTGAGGCCGATGTGTATTTTCGTGATTGGCGTCTGTTGAAACAGGATTACCTGGTTGTCGCCAGCATTAAGGCTGCCACTAAGGGTCAGTATCAGGTTCGTTATCAATTATTCGATGTGTTCAATGAGCGAGAATTACTGGCGCAAACCCTGTCTGCTAATAAGCATCAGCTGCGTGACGTGGCCCACCGCATCAGCGATGCGATTTACGAACAATTAACCGGCATTCGCGGTGCCTTTTCCACTAAAATTGCCTATGTGACCACCAATCGCACCCGCAGTCGCTTTAATTTGGCCATCGCCGACAGCGACGGTGCCCGCGAAAAGGTGGTCTTGTCATCCAAATATTCTATTTTTTCCCCATCCTGGTCACCGGACGGCAAGCGTCTGGCTTATGTGTTGCTGGAAGACAGCGGCAGTAAAGTATATGTACAGGATATCGCCACGGGCGATAAGCAGCTGGTGAGTGCCCATAAGGGCATTAATAGCGCACCGGCGTTCTCGCCGGACGGCAACAAACTGGCCCTAGTGCTTTCCAAGGACGGCAATCCAGAGATATATGTAGTGGATTTAAATACCCGCCATTGGCTGCGCGTCACCAATCACTACGCCATCGATACCGAGCCTAACTGGATGCCAGATGGCGACCACCTGCTATTCACCAGTGGTCGTAGCGGCAACCCGCAAATATACCGGGTGAGTTTAGTGAGCGGCTTCATAGAGCGAATTACCTTCGACGGCAGTTACAATGCCCGGCCGCGTTTGGCCCAAGATGGCCGCTTCCTAGTGATGGTGCATCAAAGCGCAAAAGGTGAACCGTTTCACATTGCCTCCATGGACCTCACGCGAGGACTGCTACAGATCTTGACAGCGGACACATTCTTGGATGAGTCGCCTAGTGTTTCTCCTAATGGAGTTATGGTAATGTATGCCGCTAAATACAATAAACGCAGTATATTGGCCGCCGTCTCGGTAGATGGTGATGTTAGGTTTTTGGTGCCCTCGCAGAGTGGGGATGTACGAGAGCCTGCATGGGGTCCGTACCTAGATTAATAATAAAGGTGAGCAATCATGAAAAAAATGACAATTAACAAACTGTTTTCAGTCTCTGTATTGGCGTTGGCCATCACAGGTTGTGCCAGCGACGGTGTTGTAAGCGAAGACGCGGCGACCATTGACGAGAGTCAGACGCAAGCGGTGGCAGCATCTCCAGCGGTGGATATGGTTAACAACGAAGACGCTCAGGTAAGTAACCCTCTGTTGGATCAGACCACCATCTACTTTGGTTATGATCGTGCCGAGATCCTGCCAGAGTTTAAAGACGTGCTAAATGCCCATGCAAAATTTCTGGTGGCTAACCCACAGAGCAGCATCGTGTTTGAAGGGCATTGCGACGAGCGTGGCACCATCGAATACAACCTTGCCTTGGGTGAGCGTCGTGCCAACACCGTTAAATCCTATTTGATCGTGCAGGGTGTCAACCCAGGTCAGCTTAACAGTGTGAGCTTTGGTGAAGAGCGTCCGGCTTTATTTGGGTCGGACGAGACGACCTGGTCTAAGAATCGCCGCGCCGAAATCCGCTACAGCTCTGCGCAGGGTCAGCAGCAGATTGGCAATAACCTGTAAATTATCTTTAAAGACTAGGTAGATATGATGCATTTAAGTAAATTGTTCGGCGTTTCTTTGCTGTGTGTGGCGATGATAGGTTGTGCGAGCGGTGGTGGCAGCAGCGATGAGGCGGCCACCACCGAGCCTGCGGTCGAGGACGCGCAGACGCAAGCCGTGCCCGCATCGCCGGATGTGAACGTGGTGACGGAAGAGCAGGAGCAAGTTGCTGTGGTGGCGAACCCGCTGCTGGATCAAACCCTAGTGTATTTTGCTTACGATCGTGCCGAGATTCGCCCCGAGTTCAAGGATGTGCTAAATGCACATGGCGAATTCTTACGGGCCAACCCAGCGGCCCGCATGGTGTTGGCAGGCCATTGTGATGAGCGTGGCACGGTTGAATATAACCTGGCCTTGGGTGAGCGCCGAGCCGAAACGGTGAAGCGTTACCTGATTGTGCAGGGGGTTAATCCGCGTCAACTGGAAACGGTGAGTTTTGGTGAAGAGCGCCCTGCCATGTTGGGTTCGAGCCAGTCTAGCTGGTCGAAGAATCGTCGTACCGAAATTAAGTACCAGGCTCGATAATGGCGCGTCTATCTCATCTAGCTATGGGCTGCTGGCTGCTGACTGGCACCCTAGCGGGAGTGAGTGCGCAGGCCGATACCTGGTCTTCGTTGCAGGGTGTCGAGGCGAGCAAGGGCGTCATTGCCCAACAGCCTGCCAGCCACGCCTCGAATCAGCTCTTGTTCAGCGAAATTGAGGTGCTTAAACAAGAGCTTCAAGCGCTGCAGGCGAAGGTAGAAGAGCAGTCCCATGAGCTGAGGAAGGTTAAGAAAGAGCAAAAAGAGCGCTACCTAGACCTTGATCGGCGTTTGGGACAGTTGCTGAGTAAACCGGCTGTCGTGCCTTCTGCGGCAGATAGTCAGGGTCGGGCTCAGTACGATGTTGCCTTCCAGTTTATGAAGAATAAAAAATTGGCCGATGCCGTCCTCGGCTTTCAAGCCTTCTTGGTGCAATTTCCCAAGAGTGCGTTGGTGGTCAACGGTTATTATTGGCTGGGCCAGATTTATTATATTCAGGCCAACCTAGATGAGGCGCGTAAAGCCTTTACCATAGTGAAGAATCAATTCCCCAATCACGCCAAGACCGCTGATTCTAAATACAAGTTGGGTGTGGTGCTGCACCGGCTCGGGGATACCGTGCAGGCCAAGCGATTGTTGCGGTCGGTGGTGAAACAGTATGGAAATTCAGCCAGTGCCCGTTTCGCTA
>CAJXIK010000085.1 GCA_913054445.1 uncultured Bermanella sp. | reverse complement strand
GAACTCGCGACCCCAACCTTGGCAAGGTTGTGCTCTACCACTGAGCTATTCCCGCAATCCTTTTTGTCGCTGGGTAACCCCAGAGAACGAGGCGTATTCTAATGTTTACGACAACAGAGTCAACGGTTTTTTTCCTTATTTCTGAATTACTTACGGCATTTCTACGCTTTGCTGGCACTTAATTCTGGCCAGGCCGCACGCAGGTAGGACAACATCGACCAAAAGGTTAAAACAGCCGCTGCCACAAGGAAAAATATCGCCGCCGCGTACCAGCCATCCGAGGCAATAAAGGCACCACTGCCACTTGGCTCGATGGCCAACATGCCGGTAATGGCAAACATCTGCAACAAGGTTTTGGCCTTGCCCAAGTTACTCACCGCCACATTGGCACGCTTGCCCATTTCAGCCATCCACTCCCTGAGGGCAGAGATGATAATCTCGCGGGCCACAATCACTAAGGCCGGAATGGTGATCCACAAGGTTTGATCTCGCTCCATCACGATCATCAGGGACACCACCACAATCAACTTATCGGCCACCGGGTCGAGAAAAGCACCGAATGGGGTCATTAGGTCCATCTTGCGGGCTAGGTAGCCATCCCAGTAATCGGTGATGCACGCCACCCAAAACACCAGCGCCGCGCCGAAACTTGACCAGTACACGGGCAAATAGAACACCGCCACCATCAAGGGAATCAGGAGCACGCGGATAGAGGTCAATATATTGGGGAGATTTAATGGCATAACAGTTATCTACTTTTTTAAAAATACTTTTATTGAGTGCTGTTCGTGCGTGATGACTTAAGCATGCAGCGCCTGGTAAATCTGTTGCGCTAATTGACGGCTAATGCCGGGTACCTTGGCAATCTCGGTGACGCTGGCCGCCGTCACCTGCCCAGCATCGCCGAAGAATTTTAACAGTTCCTTGCGTCTTTTGGGACCAATACCCGCAATATCCTGCAATAGCGAACGCCCTCGGGACTTAGCCCGGCGCGCCCTGTGCCCGCTAATGGCAAAGCGGTGAGATTCATCTCTTATTTGCTGAATAATGTGCAGTGCGGGGCTGGCAAGCTCTAGCACGAACGAGCGCCCCGCAAAAATCAGCACCTCCATGCCCGCCTTGCGGGTCGCGCCCTTACTCACCCCCAGCACCTGAATATCGCTAATCTGCAACGCCTCCAGTACCTTCAAGGCGATGTTCACCTGCCCCTTGCCACCGTCTATCAACAGCAGCTGTGGCATCTTGCCCACCTGCACTTTCTTAAAACGGCGGGTGAGGGCCTGCTGCATGGCACCGTAATCGTCCCCCGGTTCTAGCCCCTCTATATTAAATTTGCGGTATTCGCTCTTTAATGGCCCATCTTGATTAAACACCACACAGGATGCCACCGTGGCCTCGCCATGACTGTGGCTAATATCGAAACATTCCATGCGCGAGGGTATCTCGGCCAGGGCCAGCGCCTCCTTCAATGCTAGGTACTGAGCCTTTCTGTGCTGTTTATCTGCACTCTTAAGGCGTAACGCCTCTGTGGCATTCTCTTTTGCCAGTTCGAGCCAGCGCATTCGTTGTGCACGCACCGCATGGGAGACCTTAACCGGCTTGCCTCTTTGCTGGCTAAATACCCTTTGTATAAAGCGCTCATCCTCGATGCGTTCGGAGGTGATGATTTCATCGCAAATATCGTGGCTCATCACTAGGTAAAACTGCGAGATGAAGGCAGACAAGGCCGCGGATGGCGACTCATCCATGTTCAGCCGTGGGTAATAAGAGCGGCTCCCCAGCATGCGACCCTGGCGCACATTCGCCACGTGTACGGCCGTCATGCCTAGTCCCTGGGCGATGGCGATAACATCGACGTCGCCGTATTGGGCATCGATGGATTGCTGCTCCTGCACCTTGCGCAGGTATGAAATTTGGTCACGAACCCGCGCCGCCTCCTCAAACAATAAGGCGCTGGCGGCGCGTTCCATCTGCCCTTGTAGGTCGAGAATTAAATCCTGATTTTTTCCCTGCAAGAACATCCGCGCATGCTGAATGTCTGCCCCATAGCGCTCTTTGTCGATCAGGCCCACACAGGGGGCGCTGCAACGACCAATTTGATGCTGTAAACAGGGGCGACTGCGATGCTGAAAGTAGCTGTCTACACAGTTGCGCAGGCGAAACAGGCGTTGTAAGAAATTTAAACTCTCTTTAACCGCGGTGGCACTGGGGTAAGGGCCGAAATACTGCCCTTCTTTATGCCTCTTGCCTCTGGCACTGCTAAGTAAGGGAAATTCATGGGCGGATAAATAGATATAGGGGTAGGATTTATCATCTTTAAGCAGAATATTGTAAGGCGGCTTGTTCTTCTTTATTAAATTCTGCTCTAGCAATAACGCCTCGGTTTCACTGCCGGTGATGCTTACCTCGACGCTGGCGATGCGCAGCACGAGGGCTTGTGTCTTGGCGTTGAGGCCGCGATTATTAAAGTAGCTGGCGACGCGATTCTTTAGGCTCTTGGCCTTACCCACATACAGTAAGTCACCCTTACTGTCGTACATGCGATACACGCCAGGCTTATTCGCGAGGGTCTGCAGGAATGGTTTGGCGTCGAAGCTCATAGAATTTAGGCGATGGATTCGCTATCGATGAGGCCGTGACGTATGGCGAGGCGCGTCAACTCCACATCGCTGCTGATGGCGAGCTTCTCAAATATGCGGTAGCGGTAGGTATTCACGGTCTTAGGGCTTAGGAATAATTGATCCGAGATATTTTGTACCTTTTCGCAGTTCACGATCAACATACTCACTTGCATCTCTCGGTCGGACAACAGATCGAATGGGCAACCCACTGCGGTGCCCGCGAATGGCTTTAAGGCCATGCGCTGTGCAATGTCAGAGCTTATGTAGCGCTGACCAGACTTCACCTTAAGAATGGCCCTTACCATTTCTGCTGCGGTGGTGCCCTTGGTCATATAACCGGCGGCCCCCGCCTGCAACAGGCGATTAGCATAAGGGTCTTCGCTACAGGCGGTCACGGCGATGATGCGCAGCTCGGCATTTAGGCGCAGCAACTTATGGGTGGCCTCTAGGCCGCCCATGCCCGGCATGCGAATGTCCATTAAGATCACATCTGGCTCGTGCAGCTTTGCGCACTCGATGGCGCTTTCACCACTGTTGGCCTCGGCCACCACCTCTATTCTATCACTGGCAGATAACAGGCTAACGATGCCCATGCGAACCAAATCATGGTCGTCTACTACTAACACTCTAATCAAGACCACCGCCCCTAAAAAACCGTTCATGCACGCTGTTTCATGCATTCTAAGATGCGCTACATGCTAGCAAATCGCGCCACCTATAGTACTACTTTTTGCCCTCATTGAGACGCTTTAGGCGTAATTTTTGCCACTCTTCGCTGGCATCGTTTAAACGCAGCACCACTTCGACGGTATCGTCATCTGAGCGGCGCACCGTAAAGCCCAATTTTTTGGCCAATTGCAACATGAGGCCGTTGTCTGTGAGTATGGTTCCCATCATCTCCATGACCCCCTGCTGCTTGCAATAGGCGATCATTTTTTGCATTAAAGCGCTGCCGAGCCCGATGCCCTGCGCGTCGCCTGCCACCAGCAATGAGAACTCAGACTGCACTCGGTCGGCATCGGTCCAAGTGCGCACCACCCCTAAAATTTGTGAGGCGTCGTCTGTCGCCACGAAGGCCATCTCTTGTTGGTAATCTATTTGCGCGAAACGCGCCAGCTCACTGTGGCGAAAATGCCGACGGGCGGTGAAGAAACGATAGCGTAGAGACTCCGCACTCAGTACCTCATGAAACCGCTTGAGCGCCGGTTCGTCTTCCCCCCGCACTGGGCGTAACGTCAGAGTCTTATGGTCTTTAAAGTGCCCCAGCTCTTCTAGCTCCACCGGATACGGGCGTATACATAGGCTGTGTTCGGCCCCTAGATCCATGGCCACCCCCAACACCTTCAGCCCCTGCGTGGCATGCAGAATAACATTGAGTTCACAGCCCTTGAGGTTGGGCAGGTCCACCGCCATTTGCGAGAGGCTCGTGAGCATCTTGGCAAGCTGTGCCACATCGCCCGCCAGGTCATGGCTGCGCTCGGTAAGTACCCGAAATATATGGGTCTTATTCATCAACTGGCAGGCCAACACATCGTTTAAGGGGGGGAATTGCACCGCGCGGTCGGCCATCACATTGGCGGCCGCCCCACCGCCACCAAACAGAATAAGTGGCCCAAAGGTGTCATCGCGGGTAATGCCCATACTAAACTGCACGCTAATTTCGCCGGTGTGCATGGGCTGCACCCCGTAGCCATGGACTCGGCTCTTGGCAAAGCGCTGGCGGATTTGAGCGCCGAGTTCCTTGCTGGCCAATAGCAGTTCATGCTCATCGTTAATGCCGGTGATCACGCCGCGCCAGCGACCCCTAGGGTTATCGCCATAGGCGAATGGATGGCAATAGTCTTGGTGAATAACCTTGATGGCGGCCGGATATTTGACCTCTAGGTTGCTGGCATCGAGCGTCTCGGCGAAGAAGTCGGTCTCCACCGTGTTAAAGCCGTAATGGCAGATAATCTGGTGTGATTCCTGCGCTGTGAGGTAGTCACGCCCGTGATTCAGAGCATTGCCTATTATGCCGCGGCAGGCCTCGCGGTCTACCGCCACATCCTGCAATAACGAGGCGGGGGTCTCACGCAGCAGGGCCTGGTTACGCTGATGGCGAACCATGCCCATATAGGCTTTTATGGCCCTGTCTGGGGTGTCGTAGGTGGGGATGCCGAAGTCATCAAACAGGTGGCGACTGCGTGCAACGGTTGCACCGCCCATCCAGCTGGTGAGCAAATTTTTACGGTTCAGCTTACTGTGGTTGGCCACCACATTGGCCACCTCTTGGCTATTGACTAGGCTGATGGGAGAAAACAACACTAACATCGCATCGACCCCTGGGTCCTGCTCGATAATTTGCAGCACCTGCTTGTACGCCGCCGGGCCCGCCTCTGGGGTGATGTCCATGGGGTTGGCTGGCGACCAGTAATCGGGCAACACGGCGGCGAGCTGGTCTAGGGTGCTCTGTGACAATTGCGCCAACTGCCCTCCCTCGTGCATGAGCCGGTCCACCGCGAGCAGCGGCCCACCGGTGCCGTTGCCCACCACCGCCAGCCGCTCACCTTTAAAGGGCTTCATGCGAGTTAACGATTCCACCGATTCAAACAGCTCTTCGCTGCTGTCTACCCGCAGCACCCCCGCCCTTAGCAGGATGGCATCGTAGACCATGTCTTTATGCCTTAAACCGCTAGGAATGGATTCTAGCGGGATTTGCGACTGCGGGAAGCGACTGCTCTTGATGGCCAGCACTAGCTTGCCGCGCGCGGCGTTTCTAACCGCCCGCACGAACGAAGGGGCATCTGTGATGCGCTCTATGTGCAGCATGATGGCCTTTACATCTCGTTTTGACGACAGGTAGTCGATGGCGTCGGGCATGCTCACGTCGGCGCTGTTGCCTATGGTCAAGAAATGCGAGAAGCCAATGCCCCGCCCATAAGCCCAATCGAGCATGGCACTGGCGAGGGTGCCCGACTGGCCGAGGTAAGCCACCTTGCCAGGCAAGGCATTAATATGGCTGTAACTGGCGTTTAAGTTTAATTCGGGCACCAATATGCCGAGGCTGTCTGGCCCCATGATGCGTATGCCGTATTCGCGCGCCAGCTGTTTAAGGGCGTGCCTAGCTAGGTCGTACTGCTCGGAGCGCTGGCGCGAGATGCCGCCGGTGAGAATCATGATGGCGCGCACCCCGTGACGGCCCAGCTGCTTGATGATTTTCTCTATGGTGTGATTGGGGGTGCAAATAATGGCCAAATCGACATCCTTGGGCAGCCGCCCAATCTTGGCCATGCACGGCACCCCGTGTACCGTCTTGTAGCGACGCACATTCAGCGCATAAAGGCTGCCCTTAAATGCCGACGCCTTAAGATTTTGTATGACCGCTCCCCCCATGTTGCTAGTACGCTCGGACGCGCCAATGACAGCAATCTTGGAAGGCTCAAAGAAGTTTTCTAACCAGCGAGTACCCATAAATACCTAATAAAAAGGTGTAAACCACATTGATTTGAGTTATATAGTTTTATGACGCAAGCCTCAAGTTATTCGTACTTGTCAGCAACATTATTTATTCCGCATTCAGCACTTGGGAGCCACCCAGAAAGCCCATTGCGCAGCCTCGCTGATCACGTATTAAACACTTTGTTGACACCACGAGCGCTTACTTAATGTGCTAGGATAGCGCCCCTATTTTCATCCGCCACCCTCTCAATAGCGAAGCTCCCATGCACCCAGCAGAATTCAAAACACTAAGAGAAGCCTTAGGCCTGAGCATCTCAACCCTCGTGAAAGTCATCGATGTAGACGAGCGCACCTTGCGCAAATGGGAGTCTGGTAAGAAGAAATTACCGCAAGGTGTCATAGATTCACTCGTCGCCGTGGACACACTCGTCAACAACAGTGCCGATCAGTTATTTAGCCGCCTGCAAGCAACCGCGCAAGACAGCGTGGTATTGCACCGCTTCATCGACGAAGAAGATTTACTCACTGCCCACCCAGAGTTTGAAGGCCTGCCCATGAGCACTTATGGGGTAGTACTATCACGGGTAAAACAACGGTTTAGCGATTTGGGCATGCCAGTGTCTATTGAATACACCTAAACAGGGTGGAGATATAGAGAAGCTCCATAGCTGCGTGGCTAACATACCTTAGCCTCTGAGCTGGCGGGTAAATAGAATGGTGCACTTCAACGTTGAATTCACGAGATTTAAAATAACCCTAACTGCTATACTTAGCAGCACTTTTATTGCTACAGCTTCCCCGAGACTCTATGCCATTTTCAAAGCTTGGATTGTGCGACCCTATTCTACACGCCATTACCGACTTGGGTTACACCACCCCCACGCCCATCCAAAAACAAGCCATCCCGGTAATTCTTGCCGGTAAAGATGTGATTGCCACGGCACAAACGGGCACAGGTAAAACCGCCTCGTTTGTATTGCCTATTTTAGAAAAATTTAATCAAGAACATGTACTGCGTAACAATACGCTACGCGGCAAACGCATACGGGCGCTTATTCTGACCCCCACCCGCGAGCTGGCGCTACAGGTTGCCGCCAATGTTGCGCAATACAGCCAACACTTAAATTTAACGTCTATGGCTGTTTATGGCGGCATTGATATAGAGCCACAAAAGCAGCGCCTGATCGAAGGCATCGACATATTAGTGGCCACGCCGGGCAGGCTGCTCGATTTAGCCCACCAGCGCGCACTGCACTTTGATGAACTTGAAATACTCGTGCTAGACGAAGCCGATCGCATGGCCGACATGGGTTTTGTGGCGGATATTCTTAAAATTACCGAGCGCTTACCTAGCGAGCGTCAAAACTTATTATTCTCCGCCACCATGAGCCACGGGGTACGGGAGCTGGCCGATGGCTTCACTAATGAGGGCTTTAACGAAGCGGCAACCGAAATAACCACCTCACCCAAAGCCACATCGGCCCCAAGCATTAAGCAGTGGTTAATCACCGTCGACAAAGATACCAAGTCCGCATTACTGAGCCACCTCATCAACCACGGTAAATGGGACCAAGCGCTTATTTTTATCGAGAAAAAACACGGTGCCGCTAAATTAGTCACTCAGCTTGAAAAACGGGGCATTAGCGCCGAAGCCATTCATGGCGACCGCAGCCAAGCCATGCGCGAAAAAATATTGGCCGATTTTAAATCGGGCACGTTAAAGTATTTAGTGGCCACCGGTGTGGCCGCCCGCGGCCTTGATATTGGCGAGCTAAGCCGTGTGGTGAATTACGATTTACCCTTTAAACCCGAAGAATACATCCACCGCATTGGCCGTACAGGCCGTGCAGGTAAAAGTGGAGAGGCCATATCATTTGTGGCGGCGGGGGATTTTAAAAACCTATGTGCCATCGAAAGTCGCTTAAATCACCTTATTGACCGCAAAGA
>CAJXIK010000084.1 GCA_913054445.1 uncultured Bermanella sp. | reverse complement strand
TACCGGCCATCCATGGCCATAAAAAAGGCCCACCTTGGTGAGCCTTTGTGAACACGATACTGGCGCGCGACTTATGGAATCTCGTCTAACTCGCTGTCGTCGGTTTCAGGTGGCAATAAGTCTTCGCGGGTGATTTCCATCATCAGCAAAATATTGGCAGATACATAGATAGATGAGTAAGTACCCACTATCACGCCGATACTCAATGCCAGGGCGAAGTAGTAAATGTTCTCGCCGCCCATGAACAATAGCGCCAGCAATACCATTAAGGTGGTGAAGGAGGTCACGACGGTACGCCCTAGGGTTTGTGTCAGGGAGCGGTTAATCACATCCATGGGCTGCATCTGACGAATGATGCGGAAGTTTTCACGAATACGGTCGGCCACCACGATAGTATCGTTTAGCGAGTAACCGATCACCGCCAGCAGTGCCGCCATCACGGTGAGGTCAAATTCAAACTGGAACACAGAGAATACGCCGAGAATAATGATCACATCGTGCATTAGGGCCACCACCGCGCCCACCGAGAATTTAAACTGGAAGCGCGCCGCCACGTACAGCATCACCACGGCCAGGGCCAGCAGCAAGGCCAAACCGCCCTGATCGCGCAGCTCTTCACCCACCTGCGCACCCACAAATTCGGCGCGGCGCATTGCCACCGCCTCGTCGCTGCTGCTCTGTAAGGTGGCCAGCACCTCGTCACCTAAATTAGCGCGATAGGCTTCCGACATGCGCACCAATACATCTTGCTCGGAGCCAAAGTTTTGCACGGTCACATCGCGGTAACCGGCATCTTCTAGAGTCTTGCGAATGTGCGGAATGTCGGCCTTATTTTCATAGCCCACCTCAATGAGGGTGCCGCCGGTGAAATCCAGGCCCAGGTTTAAGCCCTGATAGGTCAAGGAAGCGATGGAGGTTAACAGCAACACAATAGAGACGATGGCGGCAATCTTGCGCACGCCCATGAAATTCAAATCTTTCATTTTTGGCCTCCTATGGACAGGCTTTCAACACGGCGTCCGCCGTAGGTCAGGTTGGCCAGGGCGCGGGTGAGCACGATGGCGGTAAACATGGAGGTTAAGATACCGATGGAGAGCGTCACCGCGAAGCCTTTCACCGGCCCAGTACCCACCGCAAACAAGATCACCGCCACGATGAGGGTGGTAATATTGGCATCGAAGATCGTCAAAAACGCTTTGTCGTAGCCCGAGTGAATGGCCTGCTGGGGGTTTAAGCCCGACTTCAATTCTTCGCGGATACGGGCAAATATCAGCACGTTGGCATCCACCGCCATGCCCACGGTCAAGACGATACCGGCAATGCCCGGCAGCGTTAGGGTCGCGCCCAACATGGACATGACCGCCATCAACAACAGCAGGTTAACCGCCAGCGCCACGTTGGCAAACACGCCAAAGGTGCGGTAGTAAAACAGCATGAACAACAGCACCACGGCTAGGCCCAGCTGCACGCTCATCACGCCCAGCTCGATGTTTTCTTTACCTAGGCTTGGGCCCACGGTGCGCTCTTCCACGAAATACATGGGCGCGGCTAAGGCTCCGGCACGCAGTAACAAGGCAAATTCAGAGGCTTCGGCTGGTTCGAGCCCAGTCACCTGGAACTTAGAACCAAATACACCTTGAATGGTGGCTAGGGAGATAATTTTCTTCTCGACAAATTTATCTTCCACTGCCACCTCGACACCGTCCTTCATCTCGTAACGGGTGCGTACTTTATGCTCGACGAAGAGCACACCCATGCGACGCTGCAAGGAGGTCTTAGTGACCTTGCCCATCATGGCACCACCGGTGCCATCTAGGGTGATGTTCACCATGGGCTGACCATTTTGATCGAACGACGGTTGGGCATTAGCCACGTTGTCGCCGGTCACAATAACGGCTTTCTCGAGGCGGGCACGACGACCCGGCTGCGACTTAAAGTTAAACTCTTCCGAGCTGTAACGGCTGGCATCTGGCAGGGCCTCTAGGCGAAACTCGAGATTAGCGGCCTTACCCAGAATTTTCTTGGCGGCGGCGGTATCTTGCACACCGGGTAATTCGATGACGATGCGGTTACGCCCCTGACGCTGCACTAAAGGCTCGGCCACCCCCAGTTCGTTCACGCGGTTGCGGATGGTGGTGAGGTTTTGCTTTAAGGCATAGTCTTCAAACTCTTTGATCTTGGCTGGCGTGAGGCTTAGGGTCACCCAAAAGCCGCCTTCCTTATCTTGCTCTGTGGCCAAAAACTCTGGGTATTCACGACGCATGAAGTTGTAGGCCTCGTCACGCACATCTTCCTTGGCAAACTTAACCGCAATGCCGGTGTCGCCACTGGCCACCACCCGCTTGTAACGCAGCTTCTGCTCACGCAGGCTGCGCTTAATAGCGGCGCGATAGTTGTCTATGCGCTGCTTTAAGAAGGCATCCATGTCCACTTCCATCAAGAAGTGCACGCCGCCGCTGAGGTCTAGCCCCAAGGTCATGGGGCCTGCATTCATATCGACCAACCATGCTGGCGTGGTGGCCGCGAGGTTTAACGCCACGATGAAACCGTCTCCCAACTTACGCTGAATAATCCCCTTGGCTTGTAGCTGCTGCTCGCTGTCTTGCAAACGAATGAGGGCGGTCTTGCCGTCTTTTATTTGCTCACCAAAGTAGGCGATATCCGCATCTTTTAGCACCGCCAGCGCCCGCTTGAGCGTGTAATCATCCACCACACCACCACTCTTGGTCGGGGTAATTTGCACCGCCGGGTCGGGTGGATACAGGTTGGGCATGGCATAGATAACACCCATGGCACACACCATGAGAATCAGCAGATATTTCCACAGGGGATACTTATTTAACATAAGCAAGAGTTCCTAGTTTCTGAGAGGCCGAGCAAGATTGCAGGCAATCTCAAACGATGTTGGCCGCCCATCGTGATGCTGGCGGCCTACTTTTTTTATTAATTAGAATATGAAATACGTGTACGAATTATTCTTTAATAGACTTGATGGTGCCTTTAGGCAAAACCGCCGCGATGGCTTGCTTCTGCATGGGCAGCTCGACACTGTCTGATATTTTAAGCATCACGAACTCGTCACTAACCTTCATAACTTTACCGATCATGCCGCCACTGGTGACCACCTCAACGCCCTTATCGAGTTCCGCCAGCAAGTTCTTGTGCTCTTTGGCACGCTTGCTCTGTGGACGCCACATAAGGAAGTAAAAGATCAGCACGAAACCGCCGAGAAAAATGAGCTGCTCGATACCGCCGCCCGCTGGCGCTTCCGCACCTTCGGCAAATGCGCTGGCCGGTAAGATAGTGGCCAACAATAGGGTTAGGCTTGAGATAAATTTGGACATGGTTATTTCCTCACTCTTTCGAGTACTTCTTAATAAAATCTTAATACCCTAAATAGGGCCAGTGTATGCTTTTTAAAAGGTGTCGCTTAAATTATTGGGCCTGATTGCTCATGGCGCTCGATTGCTCATGATACTCGTACGAGGGCACCCCGTGCCCGATGGCTCATGGTACTCGTACGAGGGCACCCCGTGCCCGATGGCTCATGGCGCTCGTAAGAGGGCACCCCGTGCCCGACCTTCCGCCATCAAACCTAGTTTTTTCGGCCACGGGGTGGCCTCCTACAAAGCTAGCGGGGGCACGGGCTTGCCCCGTTTCGCGTAAAACTCTGCAACAAAGGCCGTCAATGTACCTTCTTCAAGGGCAGTGCGCAAACCGGCCATGAGGGTTTGATAAAAATGCAGGTTATGGATGGTATTAAGGGTGCAACCGAGGATTTCCTTGCACTTATCTAAGTGATGCAAATAGGCGCGGCTGAAGTTTTGACAGGTGTGACAATCACAGTTGGGATCGGCTGGCCCCTTATCGGTCTTATTGACGGCGTTGCGTATCTTCAGCACACCGGTGTCGATGAACAGGTGGCCATTGCGGGCGTTACGAGTGGGCATCACGCAGTCAAACATGTCGATGCCGCGACGCACCCCTTCGACTAAGTCTTCGGGTTTGCCCACCCCCATGAGGTAGCGAGGTTTATCGGCGGGCATCTGGTGGGCGAGGTGATCGAGGATGCGCACCATGTCTTCCTTGGGTTCGCCCACCGACAGGCCACCGATGGCGTAACCATCGAAGCCGATATCGGTGAGGCCCTGGAGGCTCACCTGTCGTAAATCTTCGTACATGCCCCCCTGAATGATGCCAAACAGGGCCGATGGATTATCGCCGTGGGCATCTTTAGAGCGCTGCGCCCAACGCAGGGACATCTCCATGCTGTCTTTGGCTTCTTTCGTGGTGGCCGGGTACGGCGTGCATTCGTCGAAGATCATGACGATGTCGCTGCCGAGGTCACGCTGGATTTGCATGGATTTTTCTGGGGTAAGCTCGACCTTGTCGCCATTCACTGGGCTGCGAAAGGTCACCCCTTGTTCGCTGATCTTGCGCATCTTACCTAGGCTAAACACCTGAAAACCGCCGCTGTCGGTTAAGATGGGCTTATCCCACTGCATGAATTCATGCAGGCCGCCCAACTGCTTAATGATGTCGCTGCCAGGCCTTAGCCACAAATGAAAGGTATTGCCGAGGATGATCTCTGCCCCCAGCGCCTTCACGTCACGGGGCAGCATGCCCTTTACGGTGCCATAGGTGCCCACCGGCATAAATGCCGGGGTTTGAATCTCGCCACGGGGGAAACTCAGGGTGCCACGGCGGGCCTTGCCGTCGGTGGACTTTAAATCGAATGTCATAAAACTCATGGGGGTACCTTTCACTAAAGCTAGGCTCTAACCTTTACAAACCCTGTATCGCTGCGGGTTTGGATTAATTGTACGAGGGCACCCTGTGCCCGATTGTTGTGCCAATGGTACGAGGGCACCCTGTGCCCGATTGTTCATGACTGCCCGATTGTTCATGGCTGCCCGATTGTTGTGATTGCCCGATTAGCGGGTCGCCCACGGGGTGGCCTCATACTGGGTCGCCCACGGGGTGGCCTCATACTGAGTCGCCCACGGGGTGGCCTCATACCGGGTCGCCCACGGGGTGGCCTCCTACCCTTCCCACAAATCCTTGGCGGCAGGATTGCGGGTTAAAAACATGGCATCGCCATAACTAAAGAAGCGATAGCCCTCTTTAACCGCCTCGGTATAGGCGTTGAGTACGGGGCCACGACCGGCGAAGGCACTCACCAGCATAATAAGCGTGGACTCGGGCAGGTGAAAGTTGGTCACCAGCGCATCCACATTCTTAAATTCATAACCCGGATAAATAAAGATGCGGGTATCTCCCATGAAGGGCATTAACTCGCCCTTGGGATTTTGCGCTGTGACCATGCTGGCGCTTTCTAGGCTGCGCACGCTGGTGGTGCCCACCGCCACCACACGCTTACCGCGAGCACGGGTGGCATTAATAGCATCCACCGTGACCTGCTCTACCTCTAGGTATTCGCTGTGCATCTCGTGCTGCAAGACGTCGTCTACCTTAACCGGTTGAAAGGTGCCTGCCCCCACGTGCAGGGTGACATAGGCCATATTCACCCCCTTGCTACTGAGTGCCGCCATGAGGGCATCGTCGAAATGCAGGCCCGCGGTCGGTGCCGCCACCGCCCCTGGGGTCTTGTTGTAGACGGTTTGGTAGCGCTCGCGGTCGCTTAGTTCGTCTTCCCTATCCATGTAGGGAGGCAGAGGCATGTGCCCCACTTCTTCCAGCCAGTTCACTAGGTTTTGTCCTGTGGGCAAGTTAAAGGTCAGCTCGAACAGGGCATCCTGACGGCCACTGATCTCGACCTCCACGCCTTGCAAGATGATCGTGCTGCCCACCTTAGGGCTGCGGCTGCACTTTATATGGCTTAATGCCGTGTGAGTGGCGGTAACGCGCTCTATTAATGCCTCTAGTTTGCCGCCGCTTTGCTTGTGACCAAACAAGCGCGCCGGTATCACGCGGGTATTGTTGAACACCATGAGATCACCAGGCTCGACTAATTCGAGCAGGTCGGTGAATGTTTTATGCTCCAGCTGGCTATCACGCAGGCACAACAGACGGCTGGCGCTGCGGGTCTTGAGCGGGTAGCGAGCGATCAACTGGTCGGGGAGATCAAAGATAAAATCACTGGTTTTCATTGCGAGCCTCTTGTAAGGCCCGCGATTATACAGCAAGCCTCCTGATCCCACGAGGAAATTGCCCGAGGGGCTAAGCCGTTGTAAAGGCAGCCTTTTTAATGGTGGTCATGCAGATATTTATGGCTTTAGCATTGACTTGACGAATCGTGCTGGTATTATCCCCGCCACCTGATCTGGGCCTTTATTACAAAGCTAGGTTAGGGGACTTTAAAGGTGGTGCGACACCTAATAAACATTTCGTAGCAGTGCCGATGTGGTGAAATTGGTATACACGACGGATTCAAAATCCGTTGCTTCGCGGCGTGGCGGTTCGAGTCCGCCCATCGGTACCATTTATTCTAAAACCCGAATGTTAACGCATTCGGGTTTTTTATTGCCTCGTAAATACTGATCTGTATGCAGAGTTCTGCGCTAACTACCCCTTATCAACATCAGCCACCATCTATTCATTAAACCGCTGCCTCTAGAGAGAGCATCACCTTCAAACTCTTTTCCTGTCCATATCCGGTAACGCCCTGTGCCGAATCAGTGCTCAAATAAATCCCAAGCACTCCTAGCCACTACTACCTTTACCAAAATGGCTTAAGACCAACACCACTATATTCAGGTAACCCTAGCTACCAACTTCCGGTCTCCCTCCGGTCTTTTCTTTTAGGCTTTAGCACTTACGAGTCATTAATTGGAAGCGGGGGGGGTTACAAAAAATCTACTTTTAAATTAAGATCTCTTTCGCTAGCACTAGGTTCATATCTAATGAACTTAGTTAGGTTTGTTTTTTTTACTAAAACACAAACTGAATCGAGCAATTTTCTAGTTTACTTTAGACTAGAACACCTACCTCTAGGCAGGTGCATATTGCGGGAATATCAAGGCTGATGCCTTGCTTGTGCCTGTAATAACGCCACCCTCAGCCTGAATCAGCCTCTCTATTCTCGTAACTTTAACTACTTATAAACGAGAAGCACATGACTCAATATTTTATTTCCGACGCCCTTTCTGGGGATGTTAGTGATCCCATATATTATCTAAAAGATTCCAGAAAAGGTGATCCAACTGCATGGGAATTATTATCTAGCATGTTTATTGGCACCCCCCAACCCAACCCTAAATATCTGCATATCCACGCTCACAAGAAAAAAGTGGTTAAAGTACTCTTTGAATCGATTGAAGAATTAAGGGAATATTTCAAAAAATAGCACCTAATCGAAACCAATGAAGTATTTAGAAACCACTATTTAGTCGCATATATCGACCGTAGTGGTTTCTTTTAAACTTAAGCCAGCGAAACACCTTAAACCCAAGGTAATCACAGCCCATACATAAAAAGATCAGAAGCTGACTATAGACTATACTTTGTAACCAATAAGGCCTGTGCGTTATGAGGTTGTTATATGTGTGATATTTGCGACGGACGCTATGATGAAAGCCAAATAGTTGACTTAATTGCATATGACGCAGTTCCGGATGATGCATTGATATGCGATGAGGGGTGGGCTGAACTATCGCGAATTTGGGGAACCTATGGTTGGGGTAAAAAGTTGATCAGTCCATCTGAGTGGAAAGAAGTTTGTAGGCATCGTGGTGTGGTTAAGTTTGGTAATTGAACTGCTAAGCAGCTTCAGGGTTAAAAAAGGGGGGGGCGAGTACTGCTAGCCCCCGACAGTATGATGGCATATGCAGCTTATGTTCCCCTTGAACATAAGCTTAATCCTAGCCAATCAATATGGGCTTAAGTTGTGGTATAATCCCGTCCTAGTAGATAGGTTTAGATAACAGTCAGGTAAGAGGATTCAAAATCCGTTGCCGCGAGGCGTGGCGGTTCGAGTCCGCCCATCGGTACCATTTAAATTAGCAAGCTAGCTTGCGCAAAAAAACCTGCTATTAGCAGGTTTTTTTTTGCCTTTTGCAAACAAAGGCAATGCCCAGAAAACCTACCACC
>CAJXIK010000083.1 GCA_913054445.1 uncultured Bermanella sp. | reverse complement strand
CCGTCTCACACCCATCCATTGCTAGCGGTTGCGCCTCATGAGTATGTATTGCAGCTATTAGGAGTGCGCAGCGAGAAAAGCGCCAAGGCTTTCATGGCGCGCTTTAAGCGCGAGTTGCAGGCCGACAAACTCAATGTTTACCAAACCCAGTACCGAGGGCAGCCCTGGTTCGTGGTGGTCTATGGCCCATTTAATAATAAGAATCGTGCCCACAGCGAAGCATCCAGTCTCGGACGCACGCTAAAGAGCCGTCCTTGGGTGCGCCCGGTAAGCAAGATACAGGAGGACATTCGTCAGTTCATAGCCCTCTGAATACCCCTCGTTAAACAGGAATAACCCCCTTCAAAGCCGATTTATTTGAGCTAATGCCCTCCTGCGTGTAGAATAAGCACCCTTTTGTATGTTCAAAACCACTGAGGCGGCTCCCAAGAGCGCTGTAAGGTATTGATTTTTAAAGAATTATCGAGAGCGTCTATGAGTAAAGGTCTGTACACACCAGGTGATTTTAAAGATAACTGTGGCTTCGGCCTAATCGCCCATACTAAGGGCGAGAGCAGTCACGACCTATTGCGTACGGCTATTGAATCATTGACTTGTATGACCCACCGCGGCGGTATCGCGGCAGATGGTAAAACAGGTGATGGTTGTGGCCTATTAATCCAAAAGCCCGACAGCTTCCTGCGCCAGGTGGTTAAGTCTGACTTAAATGTTGAATTACCCGAGCAGTATGCGGTGGGCATGATCTTCCTCGATCTGGATATGGCATTGGCCGATGTCCAGCGTCAAGCCATGCACAAGGCCTTTGCAGAACAAGGCCTTGCGGTGGCTGGCTGGCGTGTGGTGCCCACCAATAATGACTTCTTAGGCCCCATGGCCATAGAGTGCCTGCCAAGGTTCGAGCAGGTCTTTGTGACCGCCAGCTCACCTTGCAACGAACAAGAATTCGCCGTTAAGCTTTATTACGCCCGTCGTCTAGCCGAGCTAGCCCTCGAACAGCACCCAGACTTTTACATCTGTTCGCTATCTGAAAACACCCTTTCTTATAAGGGCTTGATGATGCCGGTAGACCTGCCTGCCTTCTACACCGACCTAGGTGACGAACGCCTGCAAACGGCCATCTGTATTTTCCATCAGCGCTTCTCTACCAATACGGCTCCTCGCTGGCCGCTGGCTCAGCCCTTCCGTATGCTGGCCCACAACGGTGAAATTAACACCATTCGTGGTAACCGTAACTGGTCGCTGGCCCGTAGCAGCAAGTTTTCATCGCCACTATTGAAGAACCTCGAAGCGGTTAAGCCGCTGGTGAACACCACTGGCTCTGACTCCTCGTCCATGGATAACATGCTCGAGCTGTTACACACAGGCGGCATGGACATGTTCCGTGCGGTACGCATGATGATTCCACCGGCCTGGCAAAATGTTGAAACCATGGACGCCGAATTACGCGCCTTCCATGAATACAACTCCATGCACATGGAGCCATGGGATGGCCCGGCGGGCCTCGTGATCACAGATGGCCGTTATGCCGTATGTGGCCTCGACCGTAACGGCTTGCGTCCATCTCGTTGGGTGAAGACCAAAAACGGTTTCATCACCGTGGCCTCCGAGATCGGCACTTTTTCTTATCAGCCCGAAGACGTCATCGACAAGGGGCGAGTGGGGCCGGGTGAAATACTGGCCATAGACACAAAAACCGGTACGATCCTTGAGTCCGACGACATAGACAACCAGCTCAAGAAGGCCCAGCCGTTTGGCAAGTGGCTTAAAAAGAATGCCATTCACATCGAGTCTAAGCTGAAGTTACAGCGCCTCGATGAAGAGCCGTTGAGCAGCGAGCAAATTAAGATTCAGCAGAAACTGCACCTCATCAGCAACGAAGAGCGCCAGCAGGTGTTGTCGGCCCTAGCCGAACAAGGCGTAGAAGGCACCGGTTCCATGGGCGATGACGTGCCCATGGCGGTGTTGTCCGAGAAGTCGCGCCAGCTGGCCGATTACTTCCGCCAGATGTTTGCCCAGGTCACCAACCCGCCCATCGACCCACTGCGCGAAGCCATCGTCATGTCCCTAGAGACCTGCATCGGCAAAGAACAAAACGTCTTCGTCGCCGATGCCGCGCACGCCAAGCGCATCACCTTAACCAGTCCAGTGCTGTCACCGGTGAAGTTCTCTGGCCTTAAAAATGCATCTAAAAACACCTTCAAATACACGACCCTGTCCCTCGCATTTCCGAGGAACGGTGATTTAAAGGCGGCCATCGAAGGGCTTACCCAGCAAGCCTGTGCCGCAGTACGCGAAGGTATCACTATTCTTATTCTGTCTGACCGCGAGGTAGACGCAGAGCAGCTGCTTATTCCTGCGGCCATGGCCACGGGCGCGGTACACCACGCCTTAATCGATGCTTCACTGCGCTGCGATGCCAACATTGTGGTGGAAACCGGCGATGCCCGCGATGCCCACCACTTTGCCGTGTTGTTAGGCTTTGGTGCCACCGCGGTTTACCCTTGGTTGACCTTCGAGGTGCTGTCCGACATGCACCGCAGCGGTGAGCTATTGGGCGACCCCCTCGTGAGCAGCGATAATTACCGCAAGGGTATTCGCAAGGGCTTACTAAAAATATTGTCCAAGATGGGCATCTCGACCATCGCCTCTTATCGTGGCTCGCAGCTGTTTGAAGGGATTGGTCTCGGCGATGAGGTGGTTAACCTGTGCTTTAAGGGGCTAACCAGCCGCATTAAGGGGGCTGATTTTAGTGATTTTCAGGCGGATTTAGAGCGTAATGCTCAGCATGCTTGGAAGGCCCGTAAGCCCCTCGATCAGGGTGGTCTGCTTAAATATGTACACGGCGGCGAATACCATGCCTTCAACCCAGATGTGGTCGACACCATTCAGCACGCGGTGCAGCATAACTCGCAGGCTTCCTACGATAAATACGCCCAACTGGTAAACGAACGTCCGGTGGCCACCATCCGCGACCTGTTAAAACTCGATACTAGCAACAGCATTCATATCGATCAGGTGGAGCCCATCGAGAAGATCTTCCCTCGTTTCGATTCGGCTGCCATGTCCCTAGGGGCTCTGTCGCCAGAGGCTCACGAAGCGCTCGCGCAGGCCATGAACGAGTTAGGCGGTAATTCTAACTCGGGTGAAGGCGGCGAAGACCCTAAGCGTTATGGCACCCTCAGAAATTCTAAGATCAAGCAGATTGCCTCCGGTCGCTTTGGTGTGACACCTCATTACTTAAGCAGTGCCGAGGTGCTACAGATCAAGGTAGCGCAAGGCGCTAAGCCGGGCGAAGGCGGGCAGCTGCCGGGCGGCAAGGTCAATAAGTTAATCGCGACCCTCAGGTACTCTGTGCCCGGCGTGACCCTTATTTCACCACCGCCCCATCACGATATTTATTCCATCGAAGATCTGGCTCAGCTCATATACGACCTTAAGCAGGTCAACCCGCGCGCTAAAGTGTCGGTGAAGCTAGTATCCGAGCCAGGCGTGGGCACCATCGCCGCCGGTGTAGCCAAGGCCTACGCCGACTACATTACCATCTCGGGTTACGATGGCGGCACCGCGGCCTCGCCGTTAACCTCTATTAAATACGCGGGTTCACCGTTCGAGCTGGGCTTGGCCGAGGCCCATCAGGCGTTGCGTGCCAACGACCTGCGTGGCAAGGTGCGCCTGCAAACCGATGGCGGCCTTAAAACTGGCCTAGATATCGTCAAGGGCGCTATCTTGGGAGCCGAGAGCTTTGGCTTTGGTACCACCCCTATGATTGCCATGGGTTGTAAGTTCCTGCGTATTTGTCACCTTAATAACTGCGCCACCGGTGTCGCCACCCAGCGTGAAGACCTGCGTGATGCGCACTTCATCGGCACCGTAGAGATGGTGAAAAATTTCTTCACCTTCGTGGCACAAGAGACCCGTCAATGGATGGCCGCCGTGGGTGTACGCAGCCTAGATGAGCTAGTGGGTCGTACCGACTTACTGGCCATGATCGAAGGCGCGACCCCTAAGCAGCAGAAGCTAGATTTAAGCCCCTTGCTAAGCAACGAGCAGATTCCGGCCGACAAGCCACAAATCGTGCAGCAAACGCGTAATAACCCCTTCGATGAAGGTGTGCTGGCCGAACGCATGGCGACAGAAACACTGGCCGCCATCGAAGCCAAGCAAGGGGGCGAATTCAGCTATGATGTGGGTAACTGCGACCGTTCCATCGGTGCTCGTCTTTCCGGCGAAATTGCCTTGCGCCATGGCAACCAAGGCATGGCCACGCACCCTATTAAGCTAAATCTTAAGGGTACTGCGGGTCAGTCATTTGGTGTGTGGAACGCCGGTGGCCTGCACATGCACCTAGAAGGCGACGCCAACGATTACGTGGGCAAGGGCATGACCGGCGGCAAGCTCGTCATTCATTCGCCCAAGGGCTCCACCTACGCCTCGCAACATGCAGCCATCGTCGGCAACACCTGTTTATATGGTGCCACCGGCGGTCAGCTACTGGCGGCGGGTCGTGCCGGTGAACGCTTTGGCGTGCGTAACTCGGGGGCGCAAGCGGTTATCGAAGGCGCTGGCGATCATTGCTGTGAATACATGACCGGCGGTCAGATCACGGTTTTGGGCAGCACAGGTTATAACTTTGGTGCTGGCATGACCGGGGGCTTCGCGTATGTCTTGGACATGGAGAGAACCTTCGTCGACCAATACAACCACGAGTTAGTGGATATTCATCGTATCTCTAACGAAGAAACCGAAGCCCATCGCAATCACCTGCGCGGCATAGTGACAAATTACGTCGAAGAAACAGGCAGTGCCTGGGGTCAGGAGATCCTGAATAACTTCGATAACTTTATTGGCAAGTTCTGGCTGGTGAAGCCCAAGGCGGCAAGCCTAGAACAACTGCTGAAAAACACCCGGACTCGCTCAGAGTAATCGCCAGGCCAAGGATGGCGGATAGCGAAAACATGTAAGCCCGGCGAGTGAGTCAGATTAGAGGTGCTGTAAATGACAACACGATTAAACAACGTTTTTCAATTTTTAGAGGTGGATCGCAAGGACCCCACTAAAAAGAATACCCGTATTCGTAAAGCCAACTTTGTGGAGATTTACGAGCCATTTAGCAAGACTCAAGTGGCCGACCAATCTCACCGCTGTTTGGAGTGTGGTAATCCCTACTGTGAGTGGAAATGCCCAGTGCATAACTTTATCCCTAACTGGTTAAAGTTGGCCTCGGAAGGCAATATCTTAGAGGCGGTGGAATTGTGTCATCAGACCAATACCCTGCCCGAAGTGTGTGGCCGTGTGTGCCCGCAAGACCGCTTGTGTGAAGGGGCCTGTACCCTCAACGACGGCTTTGGGGCGGTGACCATAGGCAATGTAGAAAAATACATCACAGATACCGCCTTCGCCATGGGCTGGCGTCCAGATGTCTCTACCGTTAAAGACAGCGGCAAGCGAGTGGCCATCATCGGCGCAGGCCCAGCGGGCTTAGGCTGTGCCGATATCCTCGTGCGCAACGGCGTCAAGCCGGTGGTTTTCGATAAGTATCCCGAAATTGGCGGCCTGCTCACCTTCGGTATTCCCGAATTTAAGCTGGAAAAATCTGTGCTGGCTCTGCGCCGTGACGTGTTCGAAGGCATGGGCGTGGAATTCCGCCTCAATACCGAAGTGGGCAAGGACATCATGTTCGAGGATCTCCTCGCCGAATTCGATGCCGTGTTCCTAGGCATGGGTACCTACGATTACATGAAGGGCGGCTTCCCCGGTGAAGACTTACCCGGTGTGGTCGATGCTCTCGACTTCCTCATTGCCAACGTTAATCACAACCAAGGCTGGGAAAAAGACAGCGCCGACTTCATCGATATGAAAGGCAAGAAGGTCGTGGTACTGGGAGGTGGCGACACCGCCATGGACTGTAACCGCACCTCGATTCGCCAGGGCGCTAAGCGCGTATCCTGTGCCTACCGTCGCGATGAGGCGAACATGCCGGGTTCCAAGCGCGAGGTGGTTAATGCCAAGGAAGAGGGGGTTGAATTCTTATTTAATCGCCAGCCAGTGGCCATCGTCGGTGAAGACAAGGTTGAGGGCGTGAAAGTGGTCACCACTAAATTGGGTGAGCCAGATGAAAACGGTCGCCGTCGCCCAGAAGTGGTGGCAGGCTCCGAAGAAGTGATCCCTGCCGATGCGGTATTGGTGGCCTTTGGCTTCAAGCCCAGCCCAGCGCCCTGGTTCGCCGACTTCGGTATCGAACTAAACAGCTGGAACGGCGTGGTGGCACCCGAAAAGCAGGCCTTTAAGTTCCAAACCAGCAATCAAAAGGTCTTTGCCGGTGGTGATATGGTGCGTGGCTCCGACCTAGTGGTAACGGCCATTTGGGAAGGCCGTGAGGCTGCCGAAGGTATATTAGATTTTCTAGACGTCTAGCGCTTCTATATAAACACTCCTGTATCGACGCTCCTTGCCATCCTGGCACCGCGTCATACCATACGTCCTGTATATAAAGCACGGTTTCGCCGTGCTTTTTTATTTGTCTGATAAATGTGCGGCCTAGTAGCTAGTATGGGATTTGCATTGGATGGATAATTTGGGCTAACTAAGTACAATAGCCCCCATAAATACAGATACGCTTGCCGTAATTGGAGAGTGACATGAAAAATATAATAACGAACATGGCCCTAGTGGGGTTGCTGAGCGCATTAGCCGCCTGTGGCGGTAGCTCTGACGCAGCCCCCACCACCACCGGTAGCACTCCAGATGACACCCCTGACGCCCCCGATACCCCAGTAGATCCCATTGCCGATGTGGCAAGCGATAAAATTGGTCTCGGCTCCGGCGTGGGCGACAGCTATGAAAATGGCGTGGCCAGTACCGCCCTCGGCGCGAATGAGTCCCTTTCGGCCAGCGGCAGCACGACGGTTAGCGTGAACATCGTCAATCTCGATGAAGAAAATGCCGAGTTTTTAGGCCTGCGTAATGTCTACTTTTTATCGACCTGTACCCAAGTGGGCTTAGCCGAATTTACCCCAGCCACCCTACAGGCTTCTGGTGAGGCCACCGCCACCTATAAAGATAAGGGTTGTGGCAAGGAATTGGGCGCCACAGATAACGTGGTGGTGTACATAGGTACAGAGGATAGCGAGGGCAGCATCATCGCCGACGCCACGGCGCGTACCACCATAGATGTAGAGGCTGCTCAGGTAGGGGCCATTCAATTCGTGTCCGCCAGCCCTAATCTCATCGCCCTAAACGGCTTTGGCACCGAAGCGACCCCAGCATTATCTGATATTCAATTCAAGGTGGTAGACGAGTCTGGCAACCCCATGCCGGATCGCACCGTGAACTTTGCACTAGACCATGAATATGGCAGAGCCGCGCTGTCTTTGGCGACGGCCATCACCGATCAGGAAGGCGTCGTCTCCGTAATTTTAAATGCGGGTAACGCCTCGGGTACCATGCGGGTGAAGGCTGGGGTCGATATCAAGGATGCCAGCGGCACCGTCACCAGCACCATCACCACTATGTCTATTCCCATCACAATGGCCACTAGCCTCGCCGATCAAAACAGCTCGGGCATGGCCATGGACGTGCGTAACCCCTCGGCTTGGGGCAGGGATGGTGAAGAGGTTAATGTAACCGTTCATTTAGGCGATCATTATCAAAACCCAGTCATAGATGGCACCACTGTGTATTTTCGTGCCAGTGGCGGCATCATCGAACCGCAGTGTGAAACCAGCAGCGGATTTTGCTCGGTTAAATGGCTGAGCGCCAATCCGCGCCCGGTGGACGGCTATGTAACCGTGGTGGCTTATACCCGAGGGCAAGGCTCGTATCAAGATGACAACAGTGACGGCCTGTTTAACCTAGGTGAGAATTTCACCGCCTTCGGGGAAGAATATGTCGATGCCAATGGCAACGGTAGCTTCGATCAGGGCGGCAGCTACCAGCCCGACCTGGATATTGATGACGACGGCATTAATGACTTCTCGTGGCCGGTCGTGGCTAACTTTTATGAAGAGTTCATCGACTCCAACAATAATAGTGTCCTCGATGAAGATTCAGGCTCACTCTATCAGGGGGTGAACTGTGCCGCCGATGCATTGGCGGCCGGTCACTGTGCTGAGCAAATTGATATCGTATTATCAGGCCGCTTACAAATGTCACAGTCCAATTCGGCCTACATAGAAGGCCCCTTCCTGTGGAGCGATGCGCTCGATCGCTACGATACCTCCGAGGTGGTGACCTGTGTGGATGCCAGT
>CAJXIK010000082.1 GCA_913054445.1 uncultured Bermanella sp. | reverse complement strand
AGAAAATAGCGAGCTAGTAAAGCATATCGAACGAGTGGGGCGAGTGTTTTATGAAAGAAGCTTCGCGGGCCAAGCCCCCACATAACCCCTTGACCCCCCGCCCGCTTTTTCATCTAATGCCCTCTCTTTCAGCGAACAAGTGTTTACCTAATGCTAACTCGTCATCTTCGCGAACCCTTCTCGGGCCTAAGCCACTTGCTGGGGGCGCTGCTCTCGCTGCTGGCTTTGGGCTATATGCTGCAACAAGTACCGGCCAATAACGGCGCGCGCTATCTGGCCAGTTACCTGTCATTTGGTATCAGCATGTTACTGATGTTCAGCGCCAGCGCCGTCTATCACTTAACGGACAGCAGCGAGGCGGGCATTAAACACCTCAAGCGAGTGGACCACATGGCCATCTTCGTGATGATTGCGGGCTCTTACACCCCGTATATCTTGCTGGGTCTGGAGGGGGCATTGGCCAGCGCCATGTTTGCGCTTATTTGGGGTATTGCCCTGTTTGGCATCCTCGTGAAGATTTTTTGGCTGCACGCACCCCGCTGGCTGTCTACGGCGCTCTACCTCGGCATGGGCTGGGTGGCCATCATCATTTACCAACCGCTCAGCGCCAACTTGGCCAGCGCCGCCATAGACTGGCTGCTATACGGCGGCCTCGCTTACACGCTGGGGGCCGTGGTTTACGCCTGTAAATGGCCCAACATGCACCCTAAATTTGGCTTCCATGAATTGTGGCACCTCTTCGTTTTAGCGGGAGCGGGTGCCCATTTTGTCAGCATTGGCCTTTATTTATAGTCGCACCTCAAAACCCAAAAAGCCCAGCCGGCTACTTAACCGACTGGGCTTTTTGGGTTGTGTGACAAGCCTAATCTACTGGCTCATTAGCTCTTTAGACGAAACAACTCACTTAACTGCGAACCCTCATTGATGGTCACCTCGAGGTCGTTCACCTTGCCGTCACTCAGGCCGTAAATCCAGCCGTGCACGGACAACGGCTGCCCCTTAGCCCAGGCATCTTGCACGATGCTGGTGTGGCTTAGGTTGTACACTTGGCGCACCACGTTTAGCTCGCACAGTTTATCTACTTTTTCTTCTTCGCTACTGATGTCTTTAAAGTAATCTTGCTTGTGGTGATAGAGGTCGCGAATTTCCAAGAGCCAGTTATCGATTAAACCCAGCTTCTGATCCTGCATGGCCGCCTTCACACCGCCGCAGGCGTAATGCCCGCAGACGATCACATGGCGTACTTTTAATACTTCTACGGCATATTGCAGCACAGACAATAGGTTCATGTCGGTATGCACCACGAGGTTGGCCACGTTTCTGTGTACGAACAACTCGCCGGGCAACAGGCCCACTATCTCGTTGGCGGGTACGCGGCTATCGCTGCACCCTATCCACAAATATTCGGGGGCTTGCTGCTTGGCCAGAGTGGGGAAAAAATCAGGGTCTTTGGTGCTGATGTCGTCCGCCCACTTGCGGTTATTGTTGATTAAATTTTGTAATGCATTGTCAGTTTTTGCCATGAATGCCTCGCTATAATTGAGTTCGGCTTAGACGGCAACATGGCAGTATAAGCGCTTAATTGCGCCAAACTACCGAGATCTGCCAACATTAACAACCAATTCGTGCATTTAATTTTAGGGCTGAGAGCGTGCACCATTACACACCGGACAGTGCGCATTTTTAGTCACATTGAAGCGTCGCCAGCGAGCCGTCAAACCATCGAAACTGTGCAGCGCACCACTGCTTTTTTCACCCACACCGCTAATCAGTTTAATGGCCTCCAGCGACTGGAACACCCCCATCATGCCCACCACGGGAGCCATGATGCCGGATTCGGAACAGCTCGCCGGGCTGCCATCGACCTGCGGATAAACACACTGATAGCAGGGACTATTGTCGTCGCCGGGGTCCACCACCATGAGCTGCCCCTCGAAACGGATGGCAGCCGCACTGATTAAGGGCACCTTATTTTGCACACACAGGCGATTATGCAAACGCCGACTGTGGCTGTTGTCGGTGCAGTCGAGCACCACGCTCATGCCCTTAATGAGCGCGCTTAACTCCGCTTCCGGCAAACAGCGGTCGTGGGCCACGATGCGGATATCGTCGTTTAAGGCCGCTAGGGTCTGCTGGGCCGAGCGCGCCTTGTTCATGCCGAGGGCGTCTTGGCGGTGAACAATCTGCCGTTGCAGGTTGCTAAGTTCTAGGGTGTCTGGGTCCAAGAGATGCAATTCGCCGATGCCCGAGGACGCCAAATACATGGCCGCGCTAGAACCCAGCCCCCCCAACCCCAGCACCAGTACCCTGCTGGCCAGCAAGCGACTTTGGCCCTGGTAGTCAAATTGTGGCAATAACAGGTGGCGACTGTAGCGCTCTAGTTGCCCATCATTCATGTTTCATCCTTTGTATACGCCCGCTGCACGAGGCGCTAAATAAATTCGATTTTGGCCGATACAAAGCAGAAGACTAATTGGTTTAGCCCATGCGTATTTGCTCTGTTTTATGTCGATTATGTTGCCTGCTGCCGAGCCTTTTCATCGCTGCCTGTGGCGGCGGTAGTGCTGCTGCGCCGGTACTCAATCTGCCCGATGTGCCGCTCTCGCCTATTTCTAAGTTACAGTTCAGCAACGACTACATAGGGTTTTTAATCGCCAGCCAACCCCTCGGCACAGACCCTCGGCTGGCCACTAGCCAGCAATTTAGCCAACGCCTCTATCAGCTCGATAAAGACAATAATATCACGCCCGTGGTCATGTTAGACCAGCAGGGAAATGAAGTCGTACTAGAGGGTAATGTCACATTTAGCAGCGAGGAGGCCATCATCCCCTTGGACGTGATGGTCATGAGCGCGGAATATATCATGCTCACCATCTTTCATCGCAACTTTGACCTCGACCCAGATAACGATTACTTCAACCTGTTGGTACACCTAGCAAGCGGCGATGTGGTGGAGGCCCCCGTCGGCTTAAACTTGCAGGGCAACAGCGGGCGCAGCAACCTCACCACCCTCGGCCGCGACTACTTCCCCCCGGATACCCGCTGGAACGACACCGAAGATCTATACGTAGTGAGCGTGGACTTCGATGCCCTCGAACTGATGATCGCCGGTGGCTTCGAGGCAGACCCAGATCATCAGGAACCGGTGGATCACCATTCTGGGGTGCCCTGCCCGCCGCCGCTGACAGAGACAAACGAGGACGAGACCGCCACGCCTGACGACACAACGGCAGTCACCACTGAAACCACTGTTGTTAGCGAGGAAGTGAGTACCAACATACTAGCCGAGAGCGACACTGCAGATACCACGGAAAACACCCTCTCGAGCTGTGTGGCGCCCGTCGCCACGGAGCCAACCAGCGCCGACGACGCGGCCAGCACCCCAGCGGCAAGTCAGGTAAACGCCCTCGACACCGAGGCCTTCCTCACCACGAATGCCATGGCCCGCACGCGACCGCGAGCCACAGAAGAAGCAGAGGAAGCCCCAGTGCCCACCGCCATCTACCGCATGAGCCTAGGAGACAACAGCAGCTACGGCCTAGAAAAAATCAGTGCCGAGGACGATCGCCCCGGCCTCGGGCAGTTTATCGCCAGCCGCTCAGGGGTGGTGATTTACCGCAACCTAGATGGCGGCGACAACAGCTACCGAGTGTTGCTGGAGCATTGCGAAGGCATCAGCGGCCGCCTCAGCACTGTGCTCATCGCCCTCCATAGCAGCCTACTGCTGGCCGATGACGAGGCCGGTAACAGCAGCATCTTCGAGGTCACCGAGCGCGGTATGAACCAGCTCTTTTTTAGCTGTAACGGCAACGTGGAACGCCGCGCCTACAGCGGTTATTCCAGCGGCATCGACAGCCTGCGCCTGCCCTTCAACAGCCCCTCCATCGCCTCGTACGACTACCAAGCACCCTACTTCATCAACGACAGCTGCCAAGGGGGACGACTGTTTCCCCGACAGGTGCCGTTTACCCAAGTATTCAACCCTATGCCCTCCATTCCCGGCCTACAGGGACAAGATATAAGGGGCCTGCGCAAGAGCCAGATTTTCGCCGACCGGCTTTTTTGCATCGGCTACGATGCCAGCCTGCAACTGGCGGTGGCCGAGCTTAACCCCAGCGACCTCAGCCCCAACTACCGTTTCCTGGGCTTCGATTTTAGCCGCTGGCTACCCGACTTCGACAGCGTACACGTGCTGGGCAACGGCCAGGTGATCTTCACCGGCACCACCCGCACTAGCCCAGAGGTTAATACCGTGATCCTAGATGTGGACGGCACTGTCACCAACTTGACCGACACTTTGGGAGGGTTAAAGGTGGCCCAGCAGATTGAAATTTTGCCACCGCTGGGCGCTGCCGCCAGCCCTTAGGGGATGCTCGCGGGGGAATCATCGCGCTCGTGGGGGAATCATCGCGCACGGGGTGCGCTCGTACGAGATGCTCGATTGTGCTGTTTTCGTACGAGGCCACCCCGTGGCCGACCAATTAGCCCACCTAGCAACACCCGATATTTAAAACATAGCCGACCAATTAGCCCACCTAGCAACACCACCATTTAAAACATAGCCGACCAATTAGCCCACCTAGCAATACCCTCCTTAAAAGCAAAGTGCTAACATGGGCAAAATTTTTTTAACAATAGTCATGACATGCTTAATTTAGACAGCCTAGCTCAACTTAAAAGCCTTAAGACGCAAATTGGTGACACTATCCAAGCCTCCCTCAAAGAAGGGGTGGTGCGGGGCAGCCAGGGCCGCTTCGGCTTCGTGGGCACGGACGAAGGCCAGCAATTCTTCTTAACCCCAGACGAGATGGCCAAGGTCTTTCCCGGCGACAGAATCCAATTCAGCGAGACCAAGGACGACAAGGGCAAGACCCAAGCGGTGGTCGAGAAACTCCTCAACAGCGATTTTAAGACCTTCACCGGCCGCTTCCAAAAGCGTGGCAAGGCCCAGTTTGTGGAGCCAGATATCGCCATGCTCAACAACTGGCTGTACCTGCCACCCGATGCCTGCAAAGACATCAAGGACGACGACTGGATCACCTGCGAGGTGACCCGTCATCCGTTTCCTAAGGGCAAGTCCCAGGCGAAGGTGGTGGCACGTATCGGCCAGCTGAGCGACGCCGGTTTCGAGCGCAGCTATGTGCTAGAGAAATACCAGATCAGCCATGAATGGCCCGAGACCATGAATTCCGAGCTGGCACAGCTCGCCGAAGAAAATATTCCGGCCATGGCGCAGGACCGTACCGACCTCAGCGAACTGCCGTTTGTCACCATAGACAACGAGCACACCCGCGACATGGACGATGCCCTGCACGCCGTCGCCACCGACAGCGGCTTTCAACTACAGGTGGCCATCGCCGACCCCAGCGCCTGGTTTGGCATGAATACCTGCCTCGACCAAGAAGCCGCCCGCCGCAGCAACTCCTTGTATTTCCCCGGTCGCAGCCTGCCCATGCTGCCCGCCGAGCTCTCCAACGGCCTCTGTTCATTATTGCCGAACAAGAATCGCTTGGCGCTGGTGGCCACCCTGCACATAGACCGCTCCGGTCACATCGAAAAATATGATTTCGAGCAGGCGCTGGTTTGCTCTCAGGGCAAGTTAAACTACCAGCAGGTAAGTGACTTCATCGCCGGTAAGCACGAGGTGCTGGACGAAAAACTACAGCAAAATGTACAAACCCTGCACACCGTCACCTCGTTGCTCAACGACTACCGCCAGCAGCACAACCTAGTGATGGATGACCGCCCCGACTACTACATGAACGTGGGGGACAACGGCAAGGTACAAAACATCGTTAAGGCCGAGCGCAATCAGGCGCAAAAGTTAGTGGAAGAGGCCATGCTGGCCGCCAACCTGTGTTGTGCTCGTTTCTTAAACGACATTGGCAGCGGCATCTTCATTCAGCATGCCGGTTTCCGCACCGAGCGCCTGGGAGATATCAAGACCGTCATTAAAGATCAGGGCATCGCCTTCGAGGGTGAGCTCAACAGCCCGCAGGGTTATAAAGCGCTGATTCAAGAGATCAACAAGAACCAGCCCGAACTTCCCATCAAGACCCTGTTTAGCCGCTTCCTAACCCGCAGCGAATTTAGTGACAACGCCCAGGCCCACGCTGGTATGGGGTTTGATTGCTACACCACCTTCACCTCGCCCATTCGCAAATACTGCGATCTCGTGGTGCACCGCATCATCAACGCCCACCTCAATGAGCAGAAGCGCCCAGAGGTTACCCAGCAGTTAATTAAAAGATTGCAAACTGGCTTACTCGAGGGCCGCAACGCGGTCAATCAGGCCGAATTCTGGTTGAAGCTGCAATACCTCAACAACCAAGAAAGCAAGGAATACGCAGGCACCATTAGCCAGGTAAATCCCGGCGGTTTCATGGTGCAGCTCAGTGATTTTGGCATGGACGGTTTTGTGGACATGCGCAAGAGCAAGCCTAAATCGACCTTCAACAAGGCCTACCTGACCCATAAAAATGACAAAGCCAGCTACCAGCTGGATCAGGCTGTGAAGGTCAAGGTTAAGCTCATCGACCTCATGAAGCGCAAGCTAGAACTAGAAGTGGTTTAACGCCGCTTCATTTACTACTTGGCGTGATTTAGCGCCTAGCGTGATTTAGCGCTTGCCGTGATTTAGCGCTTAGCGTGATTTAGCGCTTAGCGTGATTTAGCGCTTAGCGTGATTGAGCGCCTAGCGTGATTTAGCGCTTGGCGTGGTGGCGGCATTTGCCTGTTTGGCCAGTTTGGCCGCCACGCGGGCCGCCGCCACCATGCCAAACGAGGCGGTCACCATGGTCGAGGCCCCTATCCCCCCCGAGCAATCCAATTTCACGGTGCCATCCACAAACTGTTTTTGCTGGCACACCGAGCCATCGGGCTGAGGGTAGATAAGCTGCTCGGTGGAATATACGCAGGGGATGCCATAGTTGCGTTTCTCGTTGCGGGAAAAACCGTATTCGCGGCGCAATATGCTGCGTACCTTGCGCGCTAAAGGGTCGTTATAGGTCTTGTTCAAGTCCCCCACGGTGATGCGAGTGGGGTCGGTTTGACCGCCCGCCCCGCCAATCATGACCACCGGCGTCTTGCGGCGATTACACCAAGCAGCGATGGCGGCCTTGATCTTCACCGAGTCGATGGCATCCACCACAAAATCCATGTCTTGCAGGTGCTCGGTGATGTTGTTCATGGTGATGAAATCCATCACCGCCGTGACCTGCATCTGCGGGTTAATTAAACGCAGGCGCTGGGCCATGGCCTCTACCTTAACGTCCCCCACACTGTTAGACAGGGCATGTATTTGCCGATTGGTGTTGGTGACACAAATATCATCCATGTCGATGAGCCACAGGTTCTCGAAGCCGCTGCGCGCCAAGGCCTCGGCCACCCAAGAACCCACGCCTCCTATGCCCACCACCGCCACCCGTGCGCGCTTGAATTTTTCTAATGCCGCCTGCCCGTATAAACGGGAAAGGCCTGAAAATCTATCTTGGTAGCTCACTAAAACTCGCCCTCGGTTAACTGCCGCGATTATAGCAAGCTATTGCTGCGAGGCCGACCGCTGTGAGCCTGCATGGGCTTAAGAGGCGCTGCTAGGGCTACATGTCATGGATTTGCAAGGCGGTCTTGGCTAACTGAATTTTCTCGTGCTGCTCCATATCGAGCAAATTTTGAAACACCTCTTTGACCGGGGCCGAGGTGGAGCTGCTCACCATGTGCTGATAAAGCTCGATGAAATAGTCGTCTAGCTTGAGGGCCATCTCCACCACATCTTCGGTGCTCATGTTCTCGCTGACATCAATGCCCGCCAACACCTCGCTGATATCTTGATCGGGGGCGTATTGAAACCAGCTTGCCAGCACCTTTTGGCTCTTGTCTTGTTCGAACTTGCCTAGGGTTTGCGCCAGGTGATCCTCGTGACGCTGTAGGTATTGCAGCAACATGCTCACCCGCGCCTGACAGTTTTCCTCGCTCAGCTGATGATAATAGTCACGTATTTGTTGATGTAAGCGGCGGCTGTGCTCCACCACATCTCGCACCGTTTTAAATTGCATGGCCTCTACCTCATCCTGTCTATCTGCACCCTAGGTATAGCAAGTATAGACAAATATGGACAAAGGGTGGCGGCGTACCGGCGCAGCCCGTGCGCTGGGCTTTTGCGGTATAACCGGTACGAGCGCACCCCGTGCGCGATCAGCTTTTCGGCCACGGGGTGGCCTCCTACGATTCATGTATCAGCGGCATACCCGGTACCAGCGCACCCCGTGCGCGATTCGCTCTTCGGCCACGGGGTGGCCTCCTACGATTCATGTATCAGCGGCATAACCGGTACCA
>CAJXIK010000081.1 GCA_913054445.1 uncultured Bermanella sp. | reverse complement strand
CCGGCGCACTCAAGCCGCGCAGCAATGACGGCACCACAGGTGTCGTCACATTGGTAAACACGAACGTTTGCTGAGCCTGCTTTAAGCTTATGACCGAGGTCTTAGGGTTAAAGTCGGCATTATCTTCACACTGCAACGACGCTTCGCTGCCGTCTTGCAGGTGCAGGCCTATTTGCACAGGAATATGAAACGGCACCTTATGGTCCGACTCTGGGGTAGCGGGGCAAGACTGAGTGAAGGTGATGGTGTATTGCTGACGCTGGGCATCGTATTCGTCGCGCACACTGACCTCGGGCGTGCCCGCCTGATGATACCAAGCACGAAACTGAGCGAGGTCGATGCCGCTGGCATCTTCCATGGCCACCACAAAGTCATCCGTGGTCACGGCCTGGCCATCGTGGCGAGAAAAATACAGGTCCGAACCCTCACGAAAAAGCGCCTCGCCCAGTAAATTATGAATCATGCGCACCACTTCAGCACCCTTCTCATAAATAGTGACCGTATAAAAATTGGAAATTTCGATGAAGGAGGCCGGTAGAATCGCATGGGCCATGGGGCCCGCGTCTTCGGCAAATTGCACGGTTCTTAACATAGTGGCATCTTCGATGCGCTTGACCGTGGGCGAGCCCATATCTGCCGAGAAGCAGGCATCGCGAAACACCGTAAAGCCTTCCTTGAGGCTCAACTGAAACCAGTCGCGGCAGGTCACCCGATTGCCCGACCAATTATGAAAGTATTCGTGGGCGACGATGGCCTCGATGCGCTGATAGGCGGCATCGGTGGCCGTCTTGGGGTTGGCCAGCACACAGGACGAATTAAAGATATTAAGGCTCTTGTTCTCCATGGCCCCCATATTAAAGTCATCCACCGCCACGATATTAAAGACACTTAAATCGTATTCTCGGCCATACACCTCTTCATCCCATTTCATGGCACGCTTGAGCGCATCCATAGCGTAGTCACACTTGTCTATGTTTTGTGACTCCACATAGATTCTCAGTGTTACCCGACTGCCCGACCGGGTCATAAAGTGGTCTTCTATGTGTTGTAAATTACCGGCCACTAAGGCAAATAAATAGCAGGGTTTTTTATGAGGGTCTTGCCACACGGCAAGATGGCGACCATCTGCCAGCTCTTCGCTGTGGGTCATGTTGCCATTAGACAGCAACACTGGGTATTTTTGCCGTTCAGCTATAATACGCGTTTCAAACACACTCATGACATCTGGGCGATCTAGGTAATAGGTAATGCGCCTAAAGCCTTCGGCCTCACACTGCGTGCAAAACATCTTGCTGGATTTATATAGCCCCTCGAGGGCGGTGTTGTCCTGCGGAGAAATTCGCGTCTGTATCGACAGGGTAAAGCGCGCAGGCAAGTCATGAATGGTTAATGATTCGGCATTCACCACATACTGTTGCGGGGTTAACGCTTGGCCATCTAGGTTCACCGCGAGTAACTCCAGCGCATGGCCATGCAGTACTAATTCGCCACTGGGTTGCTGTTCATTTCTGAACATCGTGAGCACCGACGAGACCAGAGCATGATCTTCAAATAATTCAAACGTCAGCTGAGTGTGCTCGATAAAATACTTAGGCGGGCAATAATCTTTTAAGTAAATAGCCTGCGGCGATGCGTCTTTCATGTGTTACTCCCTATTTTTTTGCCAACGTCCACTAGCATTCTATGGTCACGTGATAAGCGCTGTATTTACGCAAATTAATCACACCGGTATCCAACAACAAGTACTGCCCCTTGATGCCCATTAGTTTACCCTCGACCAAAGGGTTTTTATCGAGGTTGAGACTGCTCACCTTCGTGGGGTACTGATTCACCGGGTAACGAAACTCTGCCTGCGGGGCGTCGTATAATAACTGCACACCCAACAAACCGTATTCGTCCTGTAGCTCTTCTATTTCTGCGTGACAAACCTCAAACAACTCATCGCGCTTGAGCGATAAATCTAAGTTTTCGGCATCTTGTTTTAGCAGGGTGCGCCAATTGGTCTTGTCACTCACATGCTGCTTAAAGATAACCTCGAGCAAGCCCGACAACTGACGGGTGGCGACCCGAGCGATGGGCAATGCCTGCATCGCCCCCTGATCCAGCCAACGGGTGGGGACTTGCGAATGACGGGTAATGCCCACCTTAATGCCCGATGAATTTGCCAGGTAAACGATGTGATCCTGCATGCAGAACGTTTCACCCCATTTGGGTTCACGGCAAGTGCCCTTGTGATAATGGCACTTCTCTGGGCTCATGATGCAGAGGTCGCATTGTGCGAGCTTAGCAAAGCAGGGGTAACAATAACCCTGCGCAAAACTCTTATTGGTCTGCCGAGAACAGGCCTGACAGCGAATCTCCCCTAGGTACTCTATGCGTATCGGCTGACCGATCTTTTCATTGAGGGGGATTTCAACATTGTCCAACTTGAGCCGGTACTGAGCAATATCGCTGTCGCAGGATATTGCCATTTTGCTGAGGTGACCTTGGTATTTCATCAAACACGTTCTACTTATATTTGGTTATTCGATAATTTTAAGGGGTTGAGTCTCGTCCGCGGGCGAGGATTTCTTGCGCTTATTGCTCATATCCACATACCCCACACGCTCGGTCTCGTCGATTTCGTGCAAGTGCTCAAAGCGAATCATGGCCTCCACACAATGGGACTTCTGCTGTTTATTCATGGTGCGCCCATCCCCCCAGCGGCCTAACTCCACCGCCTCTTTCATGTTGCGATAAATCTGCGGGGTCATGGAATTAATTAAATCTTCAATCTTCATCTTTTACTCTTAACCTTTGCCTAGCCACATAGAGGCCAGACATGACGAGGCCACTCAACAGGCCGCCCAGGTGGGCGGCGTTGGCCACACTAAATAAACCCATAGCAGAAAAAACTCCGCTAATTCCCAGCAACAACCAGACGCCCGCCAAATAAAACAGGCCCTTGGCGATGCCCAGCGGCAGCACGCATAATTGATAAACACAGGCGAAGCCCATGAAGCCATAGACCACGCCCGAGAGCCCGCCAAACAAAGGGCCCGCCACCAGCAGCTGGCTCACATTGCCCGCCAGCGCCAATACCAGCAGCATAATCACGAAAAAGCCCCTGCCGGTGGCGCGCTCTAAGAGCCCACCCAGATACCAGAACATGAGGCCATTAAAGATCAGATGCTGAGCACTGAAGTGTAAAAATATTGGGCTAATAGCATGCCAAATAGACCACAGACCATCGTATAAGAACCAGTCGCGCGGGTAATATTGCAGGCGGGCCATCAAAAACCAATCTTGTCGTTGCTCCCCCAACTGAGTGAGCAAGGCCACCACTAGGGTGACGACCAACACCGTGGTGGTAATGGGCAGCGACCTTAAATTGGCCACGCTTAGGCTGTGTTGCTGAGAGTGGCGATAGGTTTGGTAGTATTTTTTAACCCCGTCTACCAATGCGGGGTCATCGACCCACAGCTCGCGCCGCGTGCCATTTTCCTTGAGTTCATGTGCCACATTTTGGCGCACCAGTTCATGGATAACAGGCTCGATGGGGGTGTCGGGATCACAAATAATGGCCAGTGGCATATCAATTAATCTTCGATGCGGTCTACTCGCACCCAACAAAATTTATTGGGGTCGAGGTGGGTCTCACTGTCCATGCGGTACGCAACCAAACGGCCGTATTTCACCGCGCTGTAGTCTAGGCAGGCAATATTATTGGTCACCGGCCCCGGTATCCCCTTCATCCAGTAATGACCAAAAAATAATATTTTCTCGGCGGGCGAGTAATAGTGCAGCTGGGCTCGGTCCTCATCTGTGATGGCGCGCGGGGCTATATCCTCGGGCAGAGGGTCGGGCTGAAACACCACCTCATCATATGTTTTAGGCTCGGTCTCCCAAAACTTAGTACGAAAGAAGTGACGCACGAAACCGTCTTTGGCGGTGATGCTACGCCCCTCGGGCAACTTCAAGGCGGTGCCGCGCGTTAGCCTGTCGACCAAACGCCCAGCAAACGATTCACGATCCATGGAGGCATGCAGGAAATCTTCATTCATGTGATTACAGCCTAGGGTGGACTGCATCTCGGCGATGAGTTCATCATCCCAACAGGCGTGCACCGCGCGGAAGTGTTCAAACTCTTTATACAGGGGCAGAGTGACGAACCACGCCAAGTGATCCCGCCATTCTTGCGGGTAGGGGGCAAACTGTTTGAGGGTCTCTTCCACTATGAAGCTGTTACGCGAGGTATGTTCGCGCAGATGTGGGTAGCGGCTGCCGGGGCGCGAGGGCGTGCAAAATGCCAACACATTGTATTCGTGATTGCCCATAATCAGGTGGGCGTGGCCCTGCTCCACCATCTCGCGTACCACCGACAGAGCCAAACGAATATTGGGGCCACGGTCCACGATGTCGCCCACAAATACCACCTTGCGGTTTTTATGCTGATAGACACCAGACTGTTTGCGATAGCCCATTTGTTCGAGCAAGGCGCACAGAGTCTTGCCACAGCCGTGCACATCGCCGATGAGGTCGTAGCCTTGCACCGCAGCCATGCTAGCCTTCTCCGTTTTGGGCGGCCCAGCCTAGCTTGTTGCGACAGGTGGCGTAAAAATCGTGATCCATAGGGTGGATTAGGCGCACCTTATGAGCGTGCTTACGCACCGTGACAGTGTCACCCGGGGCCGCGGTAATGTGTACCTGGCCGTCACAACTGATCTGAGGGTAGATATCTATCTCGGCGCTGATGGTGATCTTTATTTCACTGTTGGCATCCACCACTATTGGCCGAGAGCTTAGGGTGTGAGGGAACATGGGCACCAGCGCCACCGCATCTAGCTTCGGGTGCATGATGGGGCCGCCGCCGCTTAGGGCATAGGCGGTGGAGCCTGTGGGCGTGCTCACGATCATGCCATCGCTGCGCTGGTGGTAGACAAACTGGCCTTCTATACTCATGTCGAAGGCGATCATGCGGGCGGATTTACCCGGATGTAGAATCACATCGTTAAGGGCCTCGCCATAGCCTATGGGCTCGCCATTACGCTTCACTTCGGCCTCTAGCATGAAGCGACGCTCGGTGATGTACTCACCGGCCAGCACCTCGGCGACTTTTTCTTCTAGGTTGGCCGGGCTGATGTCGGTGAGGAAACCCAGACGACCACGGTTAACCCCCAGCACGGGTATATTGGACTTAGCAAGGGCGCGGGCGGCTCCCAGCAAGCTGCCATCGCCACCAATGACGATCACCAAATCACAGATTTCACCCATCATCTTGGGGCTGCACACCTGTAAACCATGACCCATCATGACCGACGCAATTTTTTCTTCGAGGATGACGTTCATGCCCTCGGCGGCTAAAAAAAGTCGTAAGCGCTTTATGGTGTCGATAACCTTGACACTGTTTAGTCGGCCAATAATGCCGATATTACGAAACTCTTCCATTTGAAATACCGAAGGGATTGATGAAATTTGCGGCTATTTATACCACATTTGGGCCAGAGTTTGGACCTATGAATGCAGATACCAATAAGGAGAGCTGATTAAAAGGTGATGCTGGGGCGTAACACGAAGGCGGTCTCGGTTTTGTCGATTAATAAGTTACCCCGGTATTTTCGCGGGGTATCTCGCACAAAACCAATGCCTAAGGACACCACCCAGCCTTTTTGCTTGAGGGGAATTTTCTTATCCACGATAAGCTGCTGGCCGATGGTGGCACCGGAGTCTTTATTCATGCGGTATTTGAACTCTACCCCGCCATTTTGTATCCAAGAATAGATATCACCGTGCTCCTGCACGCGCTCACGCTTCACCGCCACATAAAACTCGTCGGTGATGAGAGGATTGTCGTGAATCTTAAAGCCAAAGCGAAACGACCAGCTTAGTTTGCGGTCGCTCAATACCTGATCACCCTTTAGCTTCCACTCAAATTCCCCCCAGCGATCGGCCACTAACTTGTTTTTCCGTATGTGCCAGTGCCCATAACTGGCCAGATAGCCCATGAAGCCCTTGCTCTGCACGCCGGAACCATCGGCCGATTCATATTTCACCATATTGCCCAGAAACAGCGACAAGGCATAAGGCTCTTCGAAACCTGCGGTGGCCACCTCGACTATATTAAGGTCCTCGCCGATGGTGAGTTTGTCATAGACATTATCTTCGGCCTGGTCTTTTATCAGCACACCCATGACGGGCAGCGGATTGATACTGGCCTCCAACAGAATAAAACGCGGTAAATACGAGCGGAAAAATAGGTCCCGATACACTTCGCTCTCGGAGCGCTTACCCAGCTCGGGTATGGGGGAGTCATCTAGGGTCTTAAAGTAGGCGATATTGCTGTAATAGGCATCGAACTCATGCTCCCACTCCCCTTCAGAAGCCAGGACTGGTGATAACAGAAGTAAGCCGAGCACCATGAGCAACAGCCGAGAAAAAAGATTTTGCTGCGACATATCCCCCCCTGAAAGCCCGTAATCGGTTACTCATGGAAGTGTAGAAGGGATTAACTGTGGGCGCTCGCGTTTGTATTTTTTTTTAGTCGTGCCCAAACCACCACCATCAAACCGGCCAAGCCACCCACAAAGTGAGCATCCACTACCACATAACCGCCGATCATCTGCGCGACGCCATCCGCAGAATACCAGGCCGTCTGCTCCCACAGCAGCTTAGCGGTGATCACCGACATGATGATATTTTGTCGCCAGGGCGCTAACCAGTGGCTAAAAAAGGCCGCCATGATGAGTAAGCCATGTAAGACTCCAGAAGCCCCCACATAGGTGTTCACCGAACCCTCCATATAGAGCCACAAGGAGATCAGCACGCCGCTCACCACATAGAATAATAACCAACGCCAGGCCGCCCCCACCGGCTGCATCCAGGCCACCAGCAGCAACCCCCCCGCATTTAGCAGGCTATGCGCCCAGCCCAGATGCACCACATGGGCGCTCAACAAGCGCCAATATTCGCCCCGATTAATGGCCTGCTGATCGAAGCGCAGCACATGGCTAAGTGGCTCCCCTAGGGCTGTCAGCAGCAGCATCAACAGCAGTAAATAGAGGGGCCACAGAGCCACAGGGAAACGGCGTAAAAAGTTAAACATAAGAGGGGGGTTTTTAAAAAAAAGATGAGGGGAACTGTAGCAGCCCGCGAAGACAAAGCAAAACAAAGCCGACTATCGAACATCCTGACTCTGTTTTACTTGCCCTACTCAAACCCTAGCAAGGTTTTTTATGCTTGCCATGGCGCCATTATATTTTTTGGTTTTACCAGCCAATGTCATTAGTCGACATCGAAGGCACGGCTCTGACTGGCCGCCAGCGCCTTATCCAGACCACCTAAGGCCTGCAACAGAGACTGACACAGGGGCACCATCCAATTACAGGTGACGGCGAATTCATGAGCAAATTTTGCCTCTTGGGGGTCGCTGGCGCTGGGCGCATCATCATCCTCTAGCAGCAGCTTAACGCGCTTAACATTCAAGTCTTCTTCTAGCATCAGGCTAATATCTTCACGCCAGATTAACGCCAGCTTGTTAACCAACTTACCCGCATCTAAGTGCACGCTTAATTCTTCGGCCAGTAGATCTTGATTGCGCACCTTCACGGTGCCCGCATCCGGCTCTTGCAGCTCTACCTCTTCTCCCAGCGACCACTCTTGGGGCAAGGTATTAGGTTCACTCAGCCATTTTGTCATCATATGGCTGGGGCTCACATCTGAGCTAATGAGGGAGATGGGCAGGCTGCCTAGGGTTTCGCGCAAAAACGCGGTGGTATCGTCGGCAGACTTAGTACTGGAGGACAGCACAAACAGCCAACCCTGGCGTGGGAAGATGAGCACAGGGAGGCGCGAAGATTTGGTGAAAGCCTTGGGCAGCAGCTCCAAGGTTAAGTCGTCTTTCATCTGCGTACGGATTTTTCGGCTAGGGGCATAGCCCTCACTGGCCTCAAATTCCTCCACCTTAACCTGCAAATATTCATTGATCACAGAGGAAGGCAGTAAGCGACGCTCTTGCTTCAACATCAACAGTTGCGCGCCGTGGGCTTCATACAGCCACTGGCCATGATGCAGAGGGGGCACCCAACCCTGGCTACTTTGTTGTTGCGACAAACAGGGTTCAAACTCTTTTTTAAGCAGCAAGTCCGACATGGCCTGGGCCTCGGGCAAGGGCTTATTCAAGACATACCAGATAAAATTTCGCACCTGCATAGACACGTTCCCACACAAAAGCACGCATTATGCCCAATTACCCTAAGCACAAACAAGCGCTATAGTAATCGCATTAAAATAAGGGCTGGGCGTTTCATTTACCTGGCAGATTCAACCTCGAAGTGCATAACAGTTTAGGCTGCTAACGTAGCCATATG